>JBOGTU010000146.1:0-7448 GCA_050695655.1 Chloroflexota bacterium
ACGCATCACGGTCCCAGGGTTCAAGGCACAGCTCGATCGCTGTGCGGCCGCGTTCAACACGCGGCCGCCGGCACCAGCACATCGAGTGTGTCCATGTCGTCGTCAGCCTGGCGAACCTCCGTTGGGCAGGGATCATCAGGTTGCTGCCGGATGCTCCCTGGCCTCGCACGCTTCGACTCACCGACAAGTCCAGTTTGCGCGCCAGCTGATCCCTCAAGGCGTCAAACAGGTTCTTGGTCCTGGCGACGGATTGTCCCGGTCGACACGTACTCGCCGCGGATAGATGAACACGACTGTCAGCCTGACCGGGCCATCGACGCGCTGCCACCCGGCGTATAACGCGTACTTGTAGACGAGATCGATCTCTTCATCATGCTGCGCCCGGATGGCAGCCCAGTGTCGCCGATTCTGCCCGTTGAGTCGCTGCACCGGATGCCAGCCTTCGATAACGAGTCTCTGCACCGGCGCCTCCGTCAGCTTACCGCTCCTCCTATGCCGGCGGTGTAGTAGTGATTAACAAGGCGACTGAGCACGCGCTCAAAAACAGCACCACTTGATCATGGGACAGCATCACGCGCCTACCTGGGCGCCGCCGGCGTGGACAGCACCGCCGCCCCGCTCCCTGTCCGCTGCACCTCGAGCTGGTAGCGGCCATCCAAACGGCTCCACCACACGAGCAGCGGGTTGATCCGCGATCCCGCCTGCTCCGAGTCCCAGTCGGCTAGTGGCTGTGGCGGAGAGCCCACAGCTACGGTCCTGGCATCGCCAGCGGCAAGCTTGTCCGCCGCCGCGGGGTTGCCGGCCGCAAGATTGCCGTCCGCCGGGTTGCTGTCCGCCGGGTTGCTGTCCGCCGGGTTGCCGTCCGCGGGGTTGCCGTCCGCGGGGTTGCTGTCCGCAGGACCTTTGAGCGCCTGAATGGCGTTGTGGCAGGCGTCCAGCCGCGACGCGCCGCTGCCCGGCGCCATGCCCAGCTCAAAGCAGTCCCCCAGGCTGAAGGCCTGGTAGACCGTGTGGTCGATCGTCCGGCCTGTCTGCTCTTCCAGGCGCTGCAAGATCTCGCGGCGACCGGCTGCCGCCATCCCCCAGCCCCACTCCACCAGGAAGATGCCCTCATCCCAGGCCTGGGCGTACAGCTGGGCCAGCGCGGCCACTTCATCCTCAGCGCTCATGTCGTGTGCGTTCCTTTCGTCAGTCGTGTCGGGCCTCGGCACGCACGGTTGGTTGCGCCGGGCCGGCCAGGCGCTGGCGCAGGGCCTCGGGGCCGGCGGTGTGCGCCACGTAGCTGCGCCCGGTCTGGCAGCGGTGCAGCACCGGGCACCAGTTCCGGCACAGCCCGCCCGGGCGCGCCCCGTCCTATTTTCATGGAACGGTGGTGTCGCAACGCGACATGTGAGGCTCCTTGCTGTGCTGTCATGTGGGCCACCCTGCCGCGAGGGACATCTTGACAATCAGATTCTGCTATTCGTGCTTCCCAAAGCTTGGGAGCGACAATCGGTGATGCCTTCCAGACGTCCGGGTCAGACTCTCTCCCGCGAGTTCGCGGCTTCAATGGTCAGACGACCTTCCTCACGCACCAGGGCTGCCCGTCCTATTTTCATGGAACGGTGGTGTCGCAACGCGACATGTGAGGCTCTCCCAGAATGGAAAAGTAACGGTTGGTTTCGGGGTGCCCACCTCAACAAGATTCTCTCTTGCGTGCTAACTCATGAGGGTTGCAACAATTGGTGGTGCCTCGGGGCACCCGGGTCAGACTGTTCAGCGGGCTCACGGCACCAATGTTGTCCCGACCTCCTTCCACCAACCGTCCGCGCCTATTTTTTCATCCCCTGGGTGGTGCCCCCTCAGGGGCATGCCCGACTGTTCAGTGATTTTGTCAGTCCCGGTCTTGGTGTTCAGAGATTTTGTCAGTGCTCGTCTGATCAGTGAGCTCAGGCAAGAGTGACGGATCGACACCGTGGCTTTCAGCGAGCTGGAGAACCCAAGCCGGAAATGGAGATACGGGCGCGGGAGGGGTAGGGGGCGGTAGGACTGGCGGCCTGGTGTCCTGGTTCGGCCGGAGCTCGAGCAGGGCCGCGGGCTGAGCTGGACGGTCGAGGTCATTCTCGAGAACGGCGAAGAAGTAGGCCATCAGCTTCGGGCGACCATCGACCTGCGTCGTCCTGATGCGGCCGGCAGCCTGGGCGCGAAGGGTCTTCTCCTCGGCCACATGCAGCGCCGCCAGGAAAGCGGCCGGAGCCCGCATGGAGCGCGTCAACAGGGTGGCGGCCCGTGTCAAGCTCGCTCGCCGGGAGGCGCGAGGCTCGTCGAACTTGTCGCTCAGATCAGCGATGGCCTGCGCGATTTCGGCGGGCGGTGGGGGGTCCTGCTGGCCACGACCAATAGGAGTGCGTCGCCAGGGATGGTCATGCTCAGGGGAGTGCCGAACCATCGGCGGGACACCAGTGGCCGGCAGCACCTGCTGTGGGGGGATGGGGGTAGCTGGCCCCGTGAGCGCAGCACGGGTTGGCCGAGGAATGTTCCGGGCGCGTAGTCGAGGCGCCACCGCCGGCGCCGGCTGGTAGGCCAGTTGTCGTCCCTGGGAGTAGACGGCCAGGCTGCCATCGAGTCGCTCCTGCAGGTCCACCCGAAGGCGGGCGTAGCTGAGCCGCTCCGGACCGGGCTGGAGTTGCAGCTGATGGGCGGCAAAGCTGACGGTGTTATCGGCGGCGACCGTCCGCCGATACTTGAAGCAGAACACCTCCTCAGGGACGAATCGTTCCGGGACCGGTCGATACGCGGACCCTGGTGTCGTGGCAGGAACCGCGAAGCGCTCATTGAACCCAGGCAAGAACGTCGTGACCACCCGCTGGGCATCCCCCAGTGTCGTCGCCTTGGCCAGGCGCAGCTCGCTGGTCAAGCGGTCTTGAAAGGTCCCCCACACCCGCTCTATCCGCCCTTTGGCCTGAGGGCTTCGTGCCTGAATGAGCACAATCTGGAGCTCCTGCAGCACACGGCCGAATTGGGTCGGTAGCAACACGCCGCTGAGTTGCTCGCCCAGGGACCGCCGCCGCTTGGGGTTCTGAGCGAAGATCCCGTGACGGTCGACATACAGCGCCAGCGGAATGCCTTTGGTGAGCACGACCGCTTGCAGCCATTCCATATACCCCTGCGCATCCTCCTGCTCCCGGAACACGGCCGCCGGCACGGTTCCCGTCGCGTCGTCGATCCCGGCGATGAGCGTCAAATAGGGGCCGTCTGGCCCCAGCCACTGGTGGCGGCTGCCGTCCGCCTGGAGCAGCATCCCTTCCTGGCTCAGTCGCTCTCGCCGGCTGCGATGTCTGGGCGCGCGTCGGGGCCGCGGCGTGAGCACGCCCTCCCCCAAGAGAATGCGCCGCACGCTGCTGCGGCTGAGATGAAGCCCCTCCTCCGCCAGCTTCTCCGTGAGGTATTGGTGATTGAACCCGGCATATTTCCCGGTAGCGAACGTCACTACCTGGGCTCGGATGGCCGCGGATGTGCTGTGCGACGGTCGCCGGCCACGGTTGCCGTGCGCCAGGCTTGCCCGACCGTCTTGCCCGTACCGTGCCTTGAGTCGCCACACCTGGCGCATGGAGAGTCCGAGGACTGTGGCCGCCTCCGCCGCGCTCATGTCACCCGCCAGCAGCGTGTTCAGGACCCTGGTTCGTTTATCTTCCTCGATGCCCGAAGTGGGCTTGTGCTCTTGCATGACAGCCCATCGTCACTGCCCGCTTGTGCACTGACAAAATCACTGAACACCGACTCGACGACTGACAAAGTCACTGAACAATTAGCTACTGACAGAATCACTGAACACCGACACAGATGATCGGTGCAACTTGACGTGAGAACCACGCTGGCTGACGATGAGGAAGCCGAAGTCTTGCAGAATCGCGACCAGATCATCCCCTGACAGCCGTCGCGGTTTAGGCGCGCGCGGGAGTGAGTTCCAAGGTAGCCACTACTGTCACGTCAGGTGCGAGGCCGTAGATCGCAGGGTCTTCGCCCTCAAGCGCAAGAGCCACAGCTTCATCGAGGTTGCGCACGAGCTCATCCAACGTCTCCCCTTGGGTAACCACCGGGAGTTCCAAACACTCTGCCACGTACCCGCCATCTTCGTCGGCACGAATCACTGCTTTCACCGTCTTCTGCAATACCGTCGTCATGCCTACCATTCTACTGATACCTCCACCAACTTGTCCTGCCGGGAACGATGTTTTCAGCGCAGCAAGGCAGTCCGCTTTCGCCGCTGCCTCAGTCCGAAATCGCTTCAATCCGTCACCAACAACCTAGTCTTCGCGGTCTGGAACGATGTGGTCCAGCGTCTGATGGAGCGCTGTCGCCGCCACAGCCCCACCGAAGGCCATGGCCGCGAGCGACTGGTGCGCAATGAGCAGGCTTCTACCATCAGTCACGATAGTCGCCGCGGTGCCGCGATGCAGCGCCGAGAGCACCAGCCCACCAACCACAACGCCGACGAGGCCGAGGTCCAGCAAGCGTAGTGCATCTCCAAGCACCGGCCAGTGGGACAGGGGCGAACGATGCCCCATGTGCGGGTGCCGGCGCTTATCGCCAAAGGTCAGCCAGTGCACATAAATGAGCAGGCGGTACGGCGCCCAGACGAACACCAGCGGACCCCATCGCTGGAGAGGCCGGCTGCCAGGTGCCAGCATCCAGCCGACGACCAGCGCCGCCAAAGTCACCGCTCCAGCCGCCGCGGCATTGTGCGTAGCGACGTACGCGAAGATGGCTCCGATCAGGATGGAGCAACAGGTGAGTGCCTGCGTCACGCCACCAAATGGGAACATGGCGGAGAACAGACCGCGGTTCCCGAGGATGTCGAGGTCGGGGCTGAGGTACAGGCCCGACAGGGCCATGCCTCCGGCCAGCGCCGCCGCCGTCTCAGGCGAATGCGTGACACCGAAGGCGACACCACCAAGAAGAACTGATCCGATCAAGGTCGAAGTGTCGTGCGTGCGGCCGTCAGGCATGATGCCCGCCATGCGCATTGCTGATGGCCGTTGTGAGCAGCGGGTGCTGCCCGGCAATGTAGGCGACGAGCGCCTCCCCCACGCTCAGCCGCACCACGCCACGCGGTGACGCCGCGGGCTGGTATGGTCAGCCAGTCACCACTCAGGTGTTCACCAAGACGGCCATGTGGTACATCGCCTGTAGCGATGTCGCCCGAGGCAGATGCCGGCCACGAGACCATTGGGACCATCTTCAACCGGGCCCGGCGCGCGCGGCAGCTGAGCTTGCGACAGGTGGCCGACCAGATCGGCGTCACCTTTGCCTACATCGCCGACCTGGAGAAGGACCGCCGTCTCCCCTCAGACGCGACCGCGCTGAAGCTGGCTGAGCTGTTGGGACTGGACCCGGACGCGCTGCTGGCGCGCATGGGACGGCTGCGCCAGACGGTGATGGACTACCTACGACAGCATCCGGAGAACGGGCGAGTGCTGGCCGCATCGTGCAGCACCGCCTCTCCCGCGAGCACCTCGAGCGCCTGCTGCGCGCGATCGACCGGGCTGCCGGCGCGTCCGCCGACACGCGGGACACGGCCTAAGGCCAGCACCCGCCAGCGGGCATCCCTCGCAGCGTCCAGCGGCCCCAACCCACCCGGGGCGCCCCACCGATCCCTGCCAGTTTCCGGACGCTGGGGGCACCACTGAGCCGGTGAGCTTCGCCGGGGTTGGTCGGCGGTCAACCCATTGTCCCGGGGGTCCAAGTTCGGGCCAGTCTCACGCCTAACGCCGACTACGCTGCCAAGACCCCCCGCATAAGCCGCTCGACTCGCGCTACACATAACCTATCTGAGATATCTCCGATGCGTCATACTCGGCTGTGCCGTGGGAAGTCGAGTACACCGCTCAGTTCTCCGAGTGGTGGGCACAGCTAGCCGAGCCCGAGCAACGGGCGCTCGATTTTGCGGTGGAGCACCTGGAAGCCGACGGTCCGGCGTTAGGCCGGCCGTTGGTAGACACGATCACCGGATCGCGACACGCGAACATGAAGGAGCTCCGTCCACGAGGCGGCAACTTGCGGGTCTTGTTCGCCTTCGACCTGCGTCGGATGGCGATCTTGCTGCTCGGTGGAGACAAGACCGGCCAGTGGAACGTCTGGTACAGGCACATGATTCCGCTTGCGGATGATCTGTATGACGAGCATCTGGAAACGTTAAGGCGGGAGGGGCTACTGTCATGAGCGGACACAAGAAATGGTCGACCCTGCGGGATCAACTGCGGGCCGATCCGGTGCGGAACGAGCGCTATGAATCGATCCGTCGCGCGACGTTCGACGCGGTCCGGCTGGGCGACTTGCGTGAGGCGCGCGAGAAGACCCAGGTCCAAGTAGCCAAGACGGTCGGCACCACCCAGGCCAACATCTCGCGGCTTGAAAGTCGAGACGATTTGTACCTGTCGACCCTCCAGGAGTACGTCGCCGCGCTGGGCGGGCAGCTCGAGCTGCGAGCCGTTTTCCCGGACGAGATCGTGCTCATTGACGTGGCGGGCAAAAAGGAAGTCGCCACCGCACGCTAAGGGGGTCGGCACAACGAGCTGGGCGAGGTCGGCCGGGTGCCGGAACCGCGTTCCGCCACCGGTCGGCGCGCACGATCACCGGCAAGACCCTCAGTCCAGCGGTCTTCGCCGCCATCCAGCCAAGATGGTGCCGTCAGGACAGATAATCAGCGGAGCGAGTACCCCAAAGGACCTTCACGTTCGCCGCGAGTTCCTGAACCGATTCTTCCGATGGTAATCCGCGGGGATTCAGCGGGTGAGGAGCCAGCTTCGCCACCGGCCAGTTCTCTATCCCCGGCGCATTTGGTGGTATGGGTGCAACCTGGATTAAGCGGGCGATGCCCCGCTTCAGATTCACCCGCCTATGACCCAGCTCGGGCGGCCAAGCCCGACCATGCCAAACGAGAAGGGTGTCCCGTCATCAACCGATGCTTCGCCCGGTCTGCTTGGCCGGCTGGTGCAGCGATACAGGCAAAGCTCAAAAGTCGGAGCCGAGTTCGCGACCCGCGGACCACCGTGAGTGATTCCGCCAGAGCCATCAGCAGTGCCTGGCCGTCTTTCCGATTGGCAATCAACTAACGGTCAATCTCCGTTCAAGCGGGCACTGCCGCGGTCGCCATACGGCCAACTGTTGTCAACCCTGTTTAGTGCGGACATAGTCCTCGAAAAATGGTTCAACAAACGAGTAGCGAGAACCAGCGTGGCGCAATATCCCCTTGGCAACCAGCGAGTCCAAAGCGTCCCCCGAAACCTGGGCAGGCAACTGCCGCGCCCGTGGCGGCTTCCCTTCGGCGACCAACTGCGCTACCCGGCGTGCGTATCTCGTATCGCCAATATCGAGCCAGACTTCATCGAAGACACCACTCAAGACTCGTTTGGCCTGTTCACGTGCCACCGCCAGGTGATCGGGCGAGACGGCGTGGCCCCTACTCC
>JBOGTU010000147.1:0-11538 GCA_050695655.1 Chloroflexota bacterium
CTCAGAGCCTGGACGCCTCGGCTAGGTCTCGATGAACTTCATCGCGACACTCGCGTCGCGGGCGCGCGAGATGCCGCATTCGGAGGCGATGCCGAAATCCGGCAGAACCTTGCGGGCGGCGGCTATGCGCTTGGCGGTGCCTTCCACGCCGTCCTGGGCGTGGACGAGGCCCAGGTACACCTCTGTGTTCGGCCCGAGCTGCAGGCCACGCAGCGGGACGTAGAAAGCGTCGTCGGTGCGCTCGATCGGCACAGGCGACGGTCGATGCCCTGCGATCTCAAATTCCGGACGAGGCGGCGCGCGAACAACGATTTCTCGCGAGCTGCAGGCAAGCGGAATCCGCTGTGCTCCTACGCATAGCCCAAATCGCGGAGCCGGGAAAGCGATCGGCCCCAGACGAGGTCGTCGGTCTTTTACGATCTATTGCGCCTCATCAGAGGAACAATTCAACGCGTCGACCAGCCGCGGTGAGACGCTTAGGTCCGGTAGGGCGATTCGCAGCCCACACAGGCGATGCCGCCGCCACCGAGCGAGCCCAACCCGCTGAACACTTCCCCCGTCAAGCGGTTGCAGCCGGGGGACCTATTGCTTCTCGCTGCCTGCCTCCAGCCCATCACCGTCCCCTCGGCGTTCTCTGTTGACAAACCGGTGGGCTTACCGTACTATAGCGATATATCGAATGCTATCGAGAGGTAATGCGATGCACCGGAATTGGCGCCGCCCGGACTGGGGCGACGATCTGGGTGGAGTGTTCGGCGGCCGGCCCTGGGCGCAGCGGCAGGCGGAGCGCGTTCGCGAGCGGATGTTCGGCCGAGGCGATTTGAAATACGTGATATTGGACCTGCTGCGCGATCAGCCCCGCCACGGGTACGATGTCATCCGAGAGTTGGAGTTCCGCTTCGCCGGCTTCTACACGCCCAGCGCGGGCGTCATCTACCCCACTCTGCAGATGCTGGAGGACATGGGCGCCGTGACCTCCACCCAGCAGGAGGGTCGGCGTGTGTACACCATTACAGACGAAGGGCGGCGCATCCTGGAGGAGCGTCGCACCGTGCTGGACGATATCGCCGGGCGTGTGCGCTCCTGGATGGAGCGCGAAGGCGGCGCCGAGCTGCACCGCGCCACGCGCGAGCTGGCGGACCTGGTGGGCTTGCTGGCGCACGGTGGCCGCGTCGCCTGGGGCACCCCTGCGCGGCTGAATGCCATCCGCGACCTGATTGGTCGTACCAAGGATGAGTTGCGGACCATTCTCACCGAGGGCCCACCGCGCCGCGAAGACTTCTGATCGCGAGCGCTGCGCATGGCGTATCGGGTCGAGGTGCAAGCCTCCCGCTGTGAGAACAAGCGTGAATGTGTCGCCCTGTGCCTCACTGACGTTTTCGAAATGGCTCCGCCAAAGGGAGTCGCCAACCCGCTCACGCGGCTGAAGATCAGGCTGCACGGAGGCCAGGTAGCCACAGCGGCACGGGCCAGCGATTGTGTGTGCTGCATGGCCTGTGTGGCGGCTTGCCCGGAGCAGGCCATCACCGTTGAGTACGCTTGAAGCCATGCGCGACGCGGTACCGCAACCTTTGCGGCATCCATTTCGTCGTATTCCAGAGCAAAGTCCCACGCTGATGCAGGGAAAGGCACGCGAACGATGACTGAAAGGGCCACGACCCCGCCAACCGAAGAGCTGGTTCTGGAGCCCCCGGCCGCTGTGCCGGCGGTCAGCCACGCTCAGGCGGACGCATCCATCACGGTGGACGCGGACACCGCGCAGCGCATCGGTGCCGCGGTCGATGTCTTCGTGGAATCGCTCTCCCGGCTGGACTCCAAATCACCCGACTTCGAGCGCAAGGTGCAATCGATCACGCGCATGGGCCACGACGAGATTCGGCGGTCGTCCGAAGTGTCCAGCCGCTTTTTGGATCGCCCCACAGCCGCATTGCAGCGCGGGCCACTCACGCAGGGCTCGCAGGTGTCCGCCGCGCTGCTCTCGCTGCGCCGGCAGATCGAGGAGCTGGACCCCAGCCGGCACCTCAGCCGGCGCCCGCGCGGCCTCCTGCGGCGCATGCCGCTGGGCGGCCAGGTGAACGACTACTTCCGGCGCTATCAGTCCGCTCAATCACACATCGAGGCGGTGGTGCAAGGCCTCTATCGCGGGCAAGACGAGCTCATGCGCGACAACGCCGCCATCGAACAGGAGAAGGTGCACTTGTGGGCCATGAAGGAGCGGCTGGAACAGTATGCCTACATGGCAGGCGCCCTGGACAAAGCGCTCGTCCACAAAGCCCAGGGGCTGGACGCCGAGGATCCGGAAAAGGCGCGCGTGCTGCGCGAAGACGTGCTCTTCTACGTGCGCCAGAAGCACCAGGACATCCTCACCCAGCTCGCGGTGAGCATGCAGGGTTACCTGTCGCTGGACCTCATCCGCCGCAACAATCTGGAGCTCATCAAGGGCGTGGAGCGCGCCACCACCACCACGGTCTCCGCGCTGCGTACAGCCGTCATCGCCTCGCTGGCGCTGGGCAGCCAAAAGCTGGTGCTGGACCAGATCACTGCGCTGAACACCACAACCGGCAACCTCATCGAATCCACATCGCGCATGCTCCGCCAGCAGAGCACAGAGATTCAAAACCAGGCCGCCAGCGGTACTATTGGTATCGACAAGCTGCAAACGGCGTTCGCCAACGTCTACGCCACCATGGAGGCAATTGATACGTTTAAGTTGGCCGCGCTGGACACGATGAAGAAGACCATAGACACGCTCTCGCAAGAGGTGGACCGAGCGCAGGCATACGCCGAGCGCGCTCGCTCGTCCGAAGCCGCGCAAATCGGCGCGGCCTCACTTGCGGAAGAGCTGGCCCTGCCGGCAGCCAAGGCTTCGTAGGGGGAAACACGACCATGGTGCGATTCGTTGGACTCACGGTGCTGGGCATCGTGTTTGTGATGGCGGTGGTGCCGGCGGTGCTCTCTGTGGCCGGGGCATTTCTGTGGATTGCGCCCTGGGTGCTCATCGGCACGGCCTGCTGGGCCATCATGGGCCGGGGCCCACGCCGCCATCGCCTCGGCAGCCACTACTGGCATTCATCCGCCTGCGACGGCCACAGCACCCGCCCAACCTACATTCGGCCGCCCCAGCAGCGGCCAGATCCCTGGGGCGACAACTGGTGGGCGGCGCCGCGTTCGCAGGCCCGGCCGGCGCACACCCGCCCGGTGCCAGCGGCCCAACCCGCGACCCCGCCAGCTAAACCAGCACCCACGCTGCCGGCTGAGCTGCAGGCCCAGGTGGACCACGTCCGCGCCAGCGCGCGCGAATTGCAGCAGCGGATGACCGGCGTGCCGCGCCTTTCGGTGGACCTGTACCTGCTCGATCGCATAACGCAGGATTATCTGCCCCGAACGATCGACTCGTTCCTCGCTATTCCCGAGGCCAACCGCGCGCGGTCCGAGCAGGCCGGCGGCAAAACGGCCGCGGACGAGCTGGGCGAGCAGCTGGCGCTGCTGCAAGCAAAGCTGGCGGACATTGCCAGCAATCTGCACCAGCACGATCTGGATCGCCTGCTGGCCAATCGCCGTTTCTTGGAAGAGCGCCTGAACGGCCAGGCGGAGCCGCTCCCCGGCGACGGCTCCTCACCCACCACCGCGGAGCCCGTCTCCTTCTAAGCACCTCAGCACCTGGCGGAGGCCCCCGGCTTGCCCCGGGAGAGGAACAGCCTGCCAGCTCCGGCCGACTGCCTCAGGCGGCGAAGACGGGCTGCATCCAGGCGCGCGTGCCATCGGCGGCCGTGGCGCGAACGCGCACGTAGGGATCCTGCTTGGGGCGAGGAAAGTGCACTTCCTGCGCATCCGAGCGCTCCAGCGTGCGACCGCCGGCGCCAATCAGCTCCAGCCTGGCTGGGGCGCCCTGCACTGCCACCACCAGCTCATCCGCGCACACCCGGTACGCAGCCAGGCGCACGCCACTGGAGGCGTAGAACTGGCCCTGGTCGATGGCGGCCAGAATTTGTTCCGGCTGGGTCCCGGCCGCTCGGACCCAGATCCAGCCGCGACCGGGATTGGCATGCAGCGGATCAAACGTGGAGTAGTGGTGCGCGTCGTCCGTGGCCAGGCCGTACACCAACTGGCCGCGGCCGAGCAGATGGTCCCACATACTCTCGACGCTGGGGTGGTGGGCGTCGCCCCCGTTAATCGAGAGGTGGTGGCCATTGAACACTTCCATGAAGCGTAGGCTGGGTACCGTTTCCAGCACCTCGGCCGAAAGTGCCCAGCGAAAGTTGGGGTGATTGACGTGGGCCAGTCCGCCCTGTGCCTCCACGGCCGCGATGGCCTGCTCCAGAAACCAGTGCTTCTGGGCCGACATGGGGATGTCGTACGGCGCCACGGGCGGTGGAATCACTTTCTTGAGACCCAGGCCGTTGACGTGGATGTTCAGCGCCAGCGTCAGCTCCTCGGCTGGCAATAGGGTGACGGGCGTCGGCTGGCTCACCCTTGGCGGCGTCAGCAGGTTGTGGTCGCTCAGCGCCAGAAAGTCGTAGCCGTGGCGCTCGTACCAGGCCACGACCACGTCCGGCGGGGCATCGCCATCGCTATTAGTGGTGTGCGTATGCGTGTTGCCCTTAAACCAGCGCAGCTCGGAGGCCATACCTTCATTATGGGGGGCGCTCTATGAAAGTGCGCCGAAAAGCACGGAGCCGGCTCGGCGCGCCCCTCTACAATGGGTGCACCGCCGCGAAACGCACGCCAGGCAGCCGGCCACGCGGCGTCGCTGATCTACCCAAGCGGCGCACGAAGCATCACGTCAACACGCACCAAAGGAGCCCAAACCGTTTGAAAATCGGAACGTCGGTTGCCAACATGACCATGCCCGGTGGGGCCGCCCAGCTGGGGCAGCACCTGGCTGAGATCGCACGCGCCGCGGATGACGCCGGCTTTGCCAGCCTGTGGGTGATGGACCATTTCTTCCAGATCGACCGCGCAGATCCCGCGCGCGCCAACATGGAGATGCTGGAGGGCTACACTACGCTGGCCTTTATGGCGGCCCACACCCGCCGCCTCCGGCTCGGCACCATGGTTACGGGCGTCACCTACCGTTACCCCGGCCTGCTGGCCAAAACCATCACCACGCTGGACGTTCTCTCGGGCGGCCGCGCCTGGCTTGGGATCGGCGCGGCCTGGTACGAGCGAGAGCACCTGGGCCTGGGCGTGCCCTTCCCGCCGGTGAAAGAGCGCTTCGAACGGCTGGAGGAGGCGCTGCAGATCTGCCTCGAGATGTGGTCGCCGGGCGCCAAGCCCTACAACGGCAAGCACTACCAGCTGCGGGAAACCATCAACTCGCCCCAGCCCGTCACGCAGCCGCGCCCACCCATCCTCATCGGTGGCAGCGGCGAGAAGAAGACGCTGCGACTCGTAGCCAAGTACGGCGACGCCTGCAACATCCAGGGTGACGCCGCTACCTTGCGCCATAAGCTGGACGTGCTGCGCGAGCACTGCCAGGCGGTGGGCCGCCGTTATGAGGACATCGAGAAGACATCCATGCTCATCAACTGGGGGTCCGACCCGTTTGACGCGTCGGCCATGGTGGATCAGCTGGGTGGGCTGGCCGAGCTGGGCATTCAGCACGTCATCTGCGGGCTGCCGGACATCTGGAACCTGAAGGCCATAGAGCGCATCGGCCGCGATGTGCTGCCCGTTTGTGAGAAATGGGCGTAGCAATTGGGACAGGAGATGTGGGAAGTGCGAATTGAGGGGCCGTCGACTCCCTCACACCAGAAGTGAGCTATAGGGTTGGGAATTGGCTGAGGAGTTAGCCGAGATGTGCGTGTGCGGCCACAGCAGCGGCGCACACCGACACGGTAGCCCCAGCCCCTCAATTCCCACTTCTCACTTCTCAATTCCCAACCAATCATGTGGCTTCTGCCACTGCGCCGAGTTTCGTGATCCGCGCTACGTGATCACGCCACCCAAGCACCTCTCCCAGAAAGCGGTGCAGGCGCTGGACATCCTGGCGCACGCGCCCACGTTCCATGGCGTACCCGAGGCCGCGCTCATTCACCTCGCGGATCAGGGCGAGCGCCACTTATTGATGGCCGGCGCCACGCTCATTCAACAGGGCGACGCGGCCGACGCGTTGTATCTGATAGTGCGCGGCCGCGTAGGCATCGAACAGCGCGCTGATGGGCATCGCACTGTGCTGGGGGAAATGGGCCCGGGCGACGTGGTTGGCGAGATGGGCCTGCTGGACGGCTCGCCCCGGCGCGCCACCGTGGTTGCGCGTGAAGACGTGGAGGTAGTGCGCATCAGCGCCGAACTGGTGCAGGCGGCCTTCAAGGAGATCCCCGCCACGCTCATGGCCGTGGTGCGGCTGGTCAACGAGCGGCTGGGCCGCCATCGCGGTGGGGCTGGCGTGGCGTGATGCTTCGCGAGGGGCTGACACGGGCGTGCCACGGAGCATGAGCGCCCTCGGCACCTGGTGGGCGAGCGGCCTCCGCCCCAAGCTGCAGGTGGGTGGCGCCGCGCTGGCCGCGCTGGTGGCAATCGCGGCGGCAGTGCTGATCGTCCGCCAGCGTACCGCGCCTCAGCTGACTGGCGGCGTCTTCAGCGACAGCCCAGCCGCGCCCAACTTCACCCTCAACGACCAGAACAACCAGCCGGTTAGTATGGCTGCGCTCCGCGGCAAAGTCGTGGCGTTGACCTTCCTCTACACCCACTGCCAGGACGTGTGTCCCACCATTGCCACCAACATGAGCATCGCCGATCGAAAGCTTGGCAGCTCGGCCTCAGCCGCGCGGTTCGTGGCAGTGAGCGTGGATCCCGTGGGCGACACACTGCCGAACGTCCGCGCATTTACGCGGGAGCACGGCCTGGCCGGCGACGTCAACTGGCACTACCTCGTGGGCTCGCCCGCCGAGCTGCGGCCCGTGTGGAGCGCTTATCACATCAGCGCTGGCTCAAACAGCGCCTCGCCACAGAGCCTGGACCATTCGGCCCTGGTGTACCTCGTGGACCCGCACGGCAAACTGCGGGTGATCCTCTCGGCCAACTTCGCCGTGGCGGACCTCGTGCATGATGTGAGCGCGCTGGCGGCCGGCGCCTGACGCCCAGCAGCGACCGTCCGGGGCATCCGATCACCGAGCCAGCCGCCGAACGCCCACATTCGCTGGCCTCGCTGCGCCATCGCGACTTTCGGCTGCTGTGGATCGGGCAGCTCATCTCGGGCGTGGGCGACCAGATGCAGCTGGTCGGCATTTCCTGGCACCTTTACCTGCTCACCAACTCGGCGCTCGAGCTGGGGCTGCTGGGCCTCACCCGCGCGGTGCCCTTTATGACCCTGTCGCTGTTCGGCGGCGCCCTGGCTGACACCATGGATCGCAAGCGCTTGCTGATCATCACCCAGAGCTCGCAGATGGTGGTGACCAGCGGCCTGGTGACCGCCGCGGCGCTTGGCAAAGCCACGCCGCTGGTGCTGTACGCGGTCACATTCCTTTCTGGAGCGCTGCAGGCCTTCGACGGCCCCGCCCGCCAGGCCATGATCCCCAACCTGGTGCCGCGACGCGAGCTGGCTGGCGCACTCACCGTGCTCACGGTGCTGCGCCAGGCCTCGGCCATCATCGGACCCGGCATCGGCGGGCTGGTGATCGCGCGGGCGGGCCTGGCGGCCAACTACTTCGGCAACGCGCTCTCTTTTCTGGCAGTGGTGATCGCCCTGCTGCTCATGGGGCCCGTGCCCGCGGCGGCCGCTGCCGCGGGCAGCAACTGGGAGCGCGTGCTGGGTGGGCTGGCCTTTGCCCGGCGCGAGCCGCTGGTGCTGCTGCCGCTGCTGCTCGACTTTGCTACGCGCATCCCCGTCACTATGCGCGGCTTGCTGCCCCTCTTCGCGCAGGATGTGTTCGCACAGGGAGCGCAGGGGTTGGGCCTACTCAATGCCGCCATCTCTGCCGGCGCGGTGGTAGGCGGTTTGGTGATGGGCGTTTCAAAATCGGTGAAATATCCGGTCGCGGTGATGCTGCTGGCTTATGTCATAGAGGGCGGCTTCTGCTCCGGCTTCGGCCTGGCCCGCACCTTCGAATTGGGGCTGGCCATGCTCTTCGGCATGGGCGTGTGCGACGTGGTCGCGGAAGTGCTCCGCAACACCGTGGTGCAGCTCAAAACGCCCGATCGCGTCCGGGGGCGGGTGACCGCGCTGGCAAGCATGTTCGGCGCCGGCGGCCCGCAACTGGCGCAGCTTGAGTCCGGCATTGTCGCCGAGGCTATTGGCCCCACCACGACGGCCCTCCTGGGCGGCATCACCGCCGTGGCCATCACCACCGTCTTCACTCTTCTGCCGCGCCTGCGCCACGAGCTGGGCGCCACCAGCGAGCAACTGGAAGCCGTAGCCGCGCTGGGCGAATAGCCGCGCACGACCACCACCGCGCCCCATGATGGACAGCCAACAGTGCGTCCTCGCTCCCCCAAGCCGCGCTGTACGTTCGGCTTAGGCGATGTGCTCCGGGCCCTGGTCCACGTGCTCGTGATAGAAGGCTGTGATGGTGGAAAGGTTCAGGCTGTTCAGCTCGAGCCGGTAATCCCAGGCCAGCAGCGTAATTTCATGGGTCTCGTTGGCATAGGGCGAGATCACCAGCTTCACCTCGTTGAACTGGTCCTTGGGCAGCCTGTTGTAAAGGTTCTTGAGCTGGTCCACTGTGCTCGCGCAGCCGCTGGGGCAGTGGTACAGGATCACGATGCCGCCATGCTCCAGGTTGTGCACGAAATAGCCATCCGGCACCTGTGAGTCGTAGGCCTGCCAGGCCTTGGGCGTGGGGTAGTGGTCGCCGAAAGCGGGCGGGTAGCTGCTGTAAGAGATCGGCTGCCCCTCCGGGATGTGTGAATAGAGCTGCCCCTTGGCCGTGACGGGATCGTTGAGGTGCTGCTCCCCCGGCACGGCTTGAGGCGGCCGCGTCACGGCGAAGGCAACGACAGCGGCGATGATGATGATCGCCAGCGCGGCGATGAGGCCGTAGGTTCGACGCCGCCCCGCACGCTCCGCCCGCTGTTGCGCAGCCAGGCGCTGCGCGCGCCGCTCCTCTCGCCGCTCCCTTCCCGTGGTGGCCATTGGGCGGTTATAGCACGAGGCTTGAGATGAGCGTGCGCCCTGAACTTCCCGCTGGCTCAGGTGTGCCGGTGCCCCGACACGATGATTTGACATTCGCGGCAGAGCTTCTATACTCCTATTCCGCCACGGGCGATGTCGCGTTCAAGGAGACCGGCCAAATAATCAACAGCATTCGGGAAAACAGCACAGGGTAGCGCGGCACTACACCGCCAGCGGGCAGGGCTTGGGTGTTGAGCGCCCAGGCCTTTTTTGATGTCCAAACCCAAGCGGCGAGGTTAGAGAGAGCACCGGTTCCTCAGGGTGCCAGGAAGGCAGGGGGAAGGGGAGCTGTCTCGGACCCCGCGGCAGGTGGGGAGCAGTTTAACAAGCGTATAGCAGTGGTAACGGCTGAGGTGAGCCGAGGCGGCAGCGGGCGCGCTGACCGAGGGGACGGCGGGGAACCGACGGAACGTCGGGCAGAGGGGCCGGGTGCGGCCAGGGGCTTATCTCAGTGGAAGGCAATCAGATCACGAACAACACCTGAGAAAACACCGAACTGAACGGCCGAGAGGGTCGTTCAGGCCAGAGAAGAAGGTAGAAGGTGTGCAGGGTGCATGGTGGATGCCTAGGCGTCAAGAGCCGATGAAGGACGTGGTTAGCTGCGAAAAGCGCTGGGGAGCTGCTAGCAAGCGTTGAGCCAGCGATATCCGAATGGGGCAACCCCACCCGGGTCATGCCGGGTGACTCCTCGTAAAGAAAGAGGAGAGGCAAGTCGGGGAACTGAAACATCTCAGTACCCGGAGGAAGAGAAATCAACCGAGATTCTCCTAGTAGCGGTGAGCGAACGGGGAAGAGGCCAAACCGGGGGAGCTTGCTCCCCTGGGGTTGTGGGACCACAACGTGGGAGTACGGCACCAAGGTGAAGCGGCCTGGAATGGCCCGCCAAAGACGGTGAAAGCCCGGTAACCGCCCGTGCACGACCCCTAGTGGGATCCCGAGTAGCGTGGGCCACGTGGAATCCTGCGCGAATCTGGGGGGACCACCCTCCAAGCCTAAATACTCCTCGATGACCGATAGTGCACTAGTACCGTGAGGGAAAGGTGAAAAGCACGCCAGGTGGCGAGTGAAATAGATCCTGAAACCGTGTGCTGACAAGCGGTCGGAGGGTCGTCTTCGGACGGCCTGACGGCGTGCCTTTTGCATTATGATCCGGCGAGTTACTGCTCACGTGCAGGTTAAGGCCCTCAGGGCCGGAGCCAAAGCGAAAGCGAGTCTGAACAGGGCGACAACGTACGTGGGCGTAGACCCGAAGCCGTGGCGATCTACCCTTGAGCAGGTTGAAGCCGCCGTAACAGGCGGTGGAGGACCGAACCGATGTGGGTTGAAAACCGCTCGGATGACTTGAGGGTAGGGGTGAAAGGCCTATCAAGCTCGGAGATAGCTGGTTCTCCCCGAAATATATTTTGGTATAGCCTCGGGAAATGAGTTCACAGGAGGTAGAGCACTGGATGGGTCCGGGTCGTGAATAACGATACCTCCCCCAACCAAACTCCGAATGCCTGTTGAATGCTGCCCGGGAGGCAGTCGCGGTGCGCTAATGTACCGTGGCGAGAGGGAAAGAACCCAGAACGTCTGCTAAGGCCCCGGAGTGGTGGCTCAGTGTAGCAAAGGATGTGATTGTGCTGTGACAACTGGGAGGTTGGCTTAGAAGCAGCCATTCCTTTAAAGAGTGCGTAATAGCTCACCAGTCCAGCGAAATCGCGCCGATAATGGTCGGGACTCAAGCCACCCGCCGAAGCATCGTCTTCGTTCCGCAAGGGACGAGGGGTAGGGGAGCGTTCCCAGAGCGACGAAGCCGGGGCGGAAGCCTTCCGGTGGAGCGATGGGAAGTGAGGATGCCGGATTCAGTACGCGAGAAACCAGGTGAAAACCCTGGTCACCGTAAGCCTAAGGTTTCCTGAGCCATGTCGATCAGCTCAGGGTTAGTCGGTCCCTAAGGTGAGGCCAAGAGGCGTAGCCGATGGGAAACGGGTCAATATTCCCGTACCGACGGAAGGCCGTTACGAGTTCGAGGAGGGACGCAGGAGCAAGGTGTCCGACGGACGGTGGTTGTGCCGTTGCAAGGTGGTAGACGTTGCCCGGTAGGCAAATCCGCCGGGTTAGTCGAGAACCGATGCCGAAGGGGGCTTCACCGCCCCCGCAAAGGGATGCTGATGCACGCTGCCAAGAAAAGCTTCGCGAACCAGGCCTGCCGTTGACCGTACCGTAATCCGACACAGGTAGGCGAGGCGAGCAGCCTCAGGTGCTCGAGTGATTTACGGAAAAGGAACTCGGCAAAATGACCCCGTAACTTCGGGATAAGGGGTGCCCACGCAAGTGGGCCGCAGAGAATCGTCCCAAGCGACTGTTTAACAAAAACACAGGTGTCTGCTAAGGCGTTTTCCAAGCCGACGTATAGACACTGACGCCTGCCCGGTGCCGGAAGG
>JBOGTU010000148.1:0-6771 GCA_050695655.1 Chloroflexota bacterium
GCTGTGGACGGCAGTTCCTCTCCCGACTGGGAGAGGGAAGGGTGAGGGCGTTCCTATGCCAACAGCAACGCGGCGGATGCGGAGTTGACTGAGATACAGTCCGGCCCTCACCTTCGCCTGATATGAAGATGGCCAAACGACCTTCCTCACGCACCATCCCTGCCCGTCCCATTTTCATGGAACGGTGGTGTCGCAGCGCGACATGTAAGGCTCTCCCAGTCGGGAGAGGAGTTTCGGCGGAACTCCCAGTGCGACTTTCCTCACAGACACGAACCCCCGCGGGGGTTATGCTGCGCGCGTGACCAGATGGTATGTCCACATCGCCCTGGACGCTTTGGGCGACACCATTCACTGGTCGCTGTCCGATCCGGCCCTGCTGGAGCTACGCCGCGCCCTTGAGGCGGGCGAGCTGGGCCGCGCACGCATCGTGCGCATTGAGCCGGAGCTGGACAACGGCCTCACGGCCGCCGCGGCATAAGCTCCCCGGCCCTCGACTCCGCCATTCCCCGCGCGAACGTTCCGTTCACGCTACCCACTCCAGGCTCTCCAGCGCCTGCACCGCCACGACATCGCCGTAGTCCACCTCGGCCGGCGTAGCCCGCACGCCGGAGGCGAAGGGCTGGCGACCGGGCTGCACTAGTCGCAGCTGACCCACTCGGCCATCGGTGGAGCGCACCCAGCTGCCCGGCTCCGGCTCAGCGTGCCGAGGTGCCCTTGGCTGCGCCTGCCCGGTGAATCCCAGCAGCGGTACGGGCGCCAGTTGCAGCGCCGCGGCCTGGCCCACATGCGCCAGCAGCATCTCGGCCAGAGGCGCCGCCATACTCCCACCGCCGCGCTCGGTGAGCAAGCAGGTCAGCCCAGGCGGCGCGCTGCCGGTGAGACTGGGTGCCACGATCGCGTGCACGCCCTGCGCGCGCGCGGCCTCCGCCGTGGCCGAGCTCACCGGCTCCGTGTAGATGGCGATCTGCTCGCCCAACCGGCCGTACTGATCTTCCCCTGAGCCACTGGTGCCGTGCAGCAGGCCGTACGTGCCCCGAATCTCCACGCTCCACTCAGGCGTTGTCGCTGCCACAAGGCCTGGCAGCTGCGCCCACAGGTCCACCTCCAGCGGCTGCGGCACCAGCAGCAGCTGGCCCTCGACCGGATCGCGCGCGATGCCCGCCGCGGGTGCGCGCACCTCCGCTGGCGCACCCAGCCAGCGCCGGCGCTGCGCCAGCACCTGCCCCGGCGTCACCCACTCGCCCGGGCGCACAAGCGGGCTGAGGCCCAGCAATGGCACCAACACCGGACGCGCGGGCAGGCTGCACGACGCCACGATCGTATCGGGTTCCACAGCGTCGCCAGGGTTCACGCGCACCTGGCCCAACCCCGGCAACGTGCGCGACCAGATCGCCAAGGCCGGCGCCCGCAGCTGCGGCACACCGATGCCCCAGGCGTGGGCCAGCGTCCCCACGGGCGCCTCGGGCATCACAGCGGGCTCGCCTCCAGCGCCTGCAGCCAGGCCTCCCGGCTGGCCGGGCCGGGCGGCTGCCCCAGGCGCGCGTCCACCATCAGCCCCACGGCTCCGCCATCCACGGTGGTGCTCGCGGCCGCGCCATTCTGGCCCAGTCCAACATCCAACGACCCGGCGGGAAAGAGCTGCAACTTAGCCTGTTTGCCTTGTGCCAGAGGAACGCGCCCCAGCGCGCCTACGTTGAAGGCGCGTGTTACGGCTGGCTCATCATCAATGCTGAAGCTCACATCCAGCGCCTTCCGTCCTGCCTGACCAGAGCCCCGTGGGCAGACCGCGGTGCCCAGGCTCACCAGGCCATCCGCCTCCATGGCCGCGGCAGCGGCATCGGGCCAGTAGGCAGCCAGCGCAGCCAATTGTGAGAGCACGCCGGCCATGTCGCACGCAATCTGAACCACGCCTCGGGGGCGTGCTCCATCAAGAAGCATCAGCCCTGCCTGGGCCGGACGTGGCGCCGAGCTGAAGATCGCGCCGGTGCCAACGAGCAGATCCACCCCCAAACCAGCGATGAGCGCATTAATGGCGCTCGCGGTGGCCAGCTGGGCCGCGGTCAAGTCGTCGTCTGCCAGCGGAATGCCGGCCGGGCGACAAGCAAGGTGCTTCAGCTCCGGCACGTCATCGGGCGCGGCTACACTGGCCATCACCGTTCTGGCACCGCAATCCACAATGGCCAGCCGCAGCTTGAAACGCCCTGCGATGAGCCCCGCCAGCCCCGCCAGCGCGCCCGCGCCCGTGACCAACGGCTCGGTGCAGGCGGCCGAGAGCTCGGCATAACCGGGAAGGCGGTTGGCCGCCTGTTCCAGTGCCAGCGCCTGAACCTGCCGGTCAATCGAGGCGCTGTCGCCCGAGATCAGACGGGGCGCACCCACCACACCCGCGCGGCGCGGCGGGCTGGCGGCGGCGCCTTCCAGAAGTTGCGCCAGCGCGGCGATCTCGTCGGCCTCGCCGGCCAGCGCATCCCACGGGCGCGCCTGCGCTTGGGCCAGCCGTTCGGATATCCCTCGTCGTGCCAGCAGGGTGACCTGGCAGGGCCCACGCTCGGCGGCCGCCGCCGTGGCAGCGTCTGTCACGAGGAGCTGCAGCGGCGGCTGACAGGTGAGCGACGCGGCTACCGCCTCGACGCCACGGTTGCCGGAGACCTCGCCCGAGATGAGCTGGCCTTGTGCGAACAGCCGGCGCCCGGTGAGCCACTCAACTTCGGAGCAGGCACGACTCACACCATCCAGGATGTGCGTATCAAGCGTTGTACGCGCGCTGCCGCGAGCCATCACCCGGTAGCGGCCTTCAACCCGCTCGACGAGGGCCACCTTGGTGAAGGCGCTGCCACAGTCAATGCCGAGCAGGGACGCTGGGTTGCGCGGCGCGACAGCCAACGCTCAGATTCTACAATCTCAATCTGCACTTCAGCGCCCTGACCATTGCAACCATCGCAACAGTCGCAACCATCGCGGCCTTCATGCCGTCATGACCTGGAGGCTCAAGGAGGCTGGGCTCCTGGCGCTGGTGGCGCTGGTGTTCGCTACTGGTTGGGCCAGCGAAGTTGTGGCTCAGCTAGGCCGGCTAGCGCCCGGCTGGGAGCGAACCCCACTGGAACTGCTGGGGTTGCTGCTGCTGGCGCACCTGGCGCTCGGCCTGCTCCGCTTTCGGGGTGACGAGGTGCTGCTGCCGCTGGCGGCGTTGCTGTGCGCGGTGGGGTTGCTGGTGCTGAATTACCTGGATCCGCGAGAGGAGCGGGCGCAGCTGCTGTGGGTGGCGCTCGGGCTGGCCGTGATGCTGGTGGTCATCTTCGGCTTGCCGGACGTGCACGTGCTGCAGCACTACAAATACAGCGCCGCCGCTGCCGGGCTGCTCCTGCTCGCTGTGACGGCCCTGTTCGGGCGCGAGATCAACGGCGCCCGCCTGTGGCTGGGCGTGGGCCCGTTTCAGTTCCAGCCGTCGGAGCTGATGAAGGTGCTGCTGGTCATCTTCATGGCCGCCTATCTGGACGAGCGGCGCGAGATTCTCTCCCGCGCCAGTTACCGCTGGCACACCCTCAAGCTCAGCCCCTGGCCCTACCTGGTGCCACTCATTTTGCTGTGGGGCCTCTCCCTGCTGCTCCTGCTGTGGCAAAAGGATCTGGGCGCCACCGTGCTCATGCTGGGCATCGCCCTGGCCATGATCTATGCCGCCACCGGCCGCAAAACCTTCGTGGGCGCAGGCGTGCTGCTGCTGCTGATCAACGTGCTGGTGACCTATCGCCTGTTCGGCTACGTGCACGAGCGCATCCAGGTATGGCTGCATCCCTGGCAGCTGGCCAACGGCCCCTCGTACCAGATAGTCCAGGCCCTCTTTGCGCTGGCGGCCGGCGGCACCACGGGTGCCGGCCTGGGCCGCGGGCACCCCGGCTTCATTCCCTTCGCCTCAACGGACTTCGTCTTTGCCGCCACAGCGGAGCAGTTGGGCCTGGCCGGCATGCTTGCGCTGCTCGCGGTGTACCTGCTCTTTGCCCTGCGCGGCGTGCAGGTGGCCCTGGAGCACGACACATCGTTCGGGCAGCTGCTGGCCATCGGCTGCGCCGTGGTGCTGGCGCTGCAGTGCCTGGTGATTGTGGCCGGCAACATGGCCCTCATTCCGCTCACGGGCATCACCTTGCCCTTCGTCAGCTACGGCGGCAGCTCCATGATCGTGAACTTCATCTTGCTGGGGCTGCTGCTGCGCCTCTCCACGCCACGCGTCATCAGCGAGCGCTGGCGGCGGCGGCCCCAGGCCCACAGACCTGCCGCGGCACGGAGTGCCGTTCTGATAGACTGCCCGAGGGGTTGAACTAGAACAGATTTCCCACGGAACCATCCTGGGAGTGTGATCGGGAGCAACGCGAGATGAACATCGCGCCGGCGTGGGACAGCCGGGCAGACGTATGCCTCTACCTGGGCGACACGCGGGAGTTGCTGGGGCACATCCCCAACGAGACGGCGCAACTGGTGATCACGTCGCCGCCCTACAACCTCGACAAGGCGTATGAGCGGGGGCCACGGCTCTCGCTGGAGCAGTACCTGGCGGGCCAGGAGGAGGTGATCGCCGAGTGCTGGCGCATTCTCCGGCCGGGTGGCAGCATCTGCTGGGAAACCGGCAACTTTGTGCTCGATGGGGAGATCGTCCCGCTGGACACCGTGCTCTACCCCGCCTTCAAGCGCCAGCCCGCGCTGCGCTTGCGCAACCGCGTGGTGTGGCACTTCGAACATGGCCTGCACTGCTCCAAGCGCTTCTCCGGGCGCTACGAAACGGTGCTGTGGTTCACCAAGGGTGAAGCCGCGCTGTTCGACCTGGATGCTGTGCGGGTGCCCCAGAAATACCCCGGCAAACGCGCCTTCAAAGGGCCACGGATGGGCCAGCTGTCCGGCAATCCCCTGGGCAAGAACCCGGGCGACGTGTGGATCTTCCCCAACGTCAAATCCAACCACGTTGAGAAGACCACCCATCCCTGCCAGTTCCCAGTGGAACTCGTGGAGCGCTTCGTGCTGGCGCTCACTCGCGAGGGCGACCTGGTAGTCGACCCGTACATGGGCGTGGGCAGCACGGCCTGCGCTGCCGTGCTGCACGGCCGGCGCAGTGCTGGCGCGGACGTGGTGCCGGAGTACGTCGCCCTCGCCCGAGAACGGGTGCAGCTGGCGGCGGAGGGCCGCCTCAAAACACGCCCAATGGACCGGCCGGTGTACGAGCCGGCGCGGCGCGGCGCCCCGTGATCGACCTGGCGCCGCAACCGGTGGCAAGCTCCACCACGTCCGCACTCTGCCGCGCGGGTGCGGCCGCCTTCGCCGCGGCGAACGCTGCGGCAGCGGAACAGGCCGCCCACCAGCGCGCCACGCCTTTCGTGAAGTGGGCCGGCGGCAAGAGGAGCTTGCTGGCGCAGATGGCCCCCTTCTTCCCCACACTGGAGGGCGGGGCACGCTACTTCGAGCCCTTCCTCGGTGGCGGCGCGGTGTATTTCCAGCTGCAGCCGGCGCGGGCGGTGCTGTCGGACCTGAACAGCGAGCTGATCGGCGCCTACCGCGTGATCCGCGATGGCGTGGCCGAGCTCATGACCGATCTGGACGGGCACGGGGACGATGCCGCGCACTATTACGCCACACGAGCGCGTGCAGTCGCAGGTCTGAGCCCGGTAGAGCAGGCGTCCCGCTTCATCTACCTCAATAAGTGGTGCTACAACGGCCTGTACCGTGTGAACAGCAAGGGCATCTTCAACGTGCCGCGCGGCCGCTACAATACGCCGCCGCGGCTCTACCACGCGGATAACCTGCACGCCATCTCGCGGCTTCTAGCCGGGGCGGATCTGCGCGTCGCGCCCTATCAGGAGGCCCTGGCCAGCGCCCAGGCAGGGGACTTCGCCTACCTGGACCCGCCGTACGCGCCGCTCAGCAGCACTGCCTACTTCACCAGCTACACGCGTGATGATTTCGGCCAGGCCGACCAGCGGGCCCTAGCCAGCGCGCTGCGGGATCTGGACCGGCGCGGCGTACGCTTTTTGCTGAATAACCACAATACGCCGGAGCTGCGCGAGCTGTACCAGCCGTTTCACGTACGCGTCATCAACGCGCGCCGCAACATCAACAGCCGGATAGATCGGCGTGCCGGTGTGGAAGAGCTGGTGGTCACCAACTACGACCCGGAGCGGGCTCTCGGCTGATGACCCCGCGCTCGCCTGATGAGCCAGCAGGTGCAGTGCGCCGCTTGAGTGGGTGGGGCTCCCGCCCAGGGTGAGCCGCTGACATGGCCGGTCGCGCGGTAGCCGTTGCCAGCGGGGCCGCCCTGGTGGATGAGGTGTGCCGCGCCGCCACCCGGCTGGGTTTGGTGTGCGAGCAGCAAGTGAAGGTCGGCCGGCGGCTGTGGGGCGCCGTGCGCAACATCGACGTGGTGCTCACCCAGCCGGAATCGCGTTTGCGGCTGGGTGTGGAGTGCAAGTTCCAGGGCAGCACCGGCACTGCCGAGGAGAAAATTCCGGCCATCCTCAGCGATATCGACGCTTGGCCCATCCGTGGCATCGTCGTCATCGGCGGGCAGGGCTTCTCGGCCAACATGCGCTTCTATCTCATCTCCAGCGGCAAAGCCGTGCTCATCGAAGACCTGGAGGATTGGCTGCGCCTCTACTTCGGTCTGCCGCTGCCGCGCCACACGGCCACAGCGCCGCTCTTTCCCAGCGAGTAGTTCGCGGTCGCCGCCAAGTCGGCGGACCTGCTCAGACTGGCCAGAGAAACCTACCAAGCGATTCGTGAGCGTCCTGGGGA
>JBOGTU010000149.1:0-32000 GCA_050695655.1 Chloroflexota bacterium
CGTCCGGGAACTGCCACTCGTCATACTGCGGCTTGATGGTGACCTTACGGATCCACGGCAGCTTCTTGAGACCGGCCATGTCGATCTCGTTGTCGAAATGGCCGATGTTGCCGACGATGGCCTTGTCCTTCATCCGGCGCATCTGGTCCGCGGTGATGATGCCGAAGTTGCCCGTGGTGGTGATAAAGATGTCTGCCGTGGCGACCACATCCTCCAGCGTCAGCACCTGATACCCTTCCATTGAGGCCTGCAGCGCGCAGATGGGGTCGATCTCGGTGATAATGACGCGGCAGCCCTGCCCGCGCAGCGCCTGCGCGCAGCCCTTGCCTACGTCGCCATAGCCGCACACCACGGCCACTTTGCCGCCCAGCATCACGTCTGTCGCGCGAGCCAGCCCATCGGGCAGGGAGTGGCGACAGCCGTAAATGTTGTCGAATTTGCTCTTGGTGACGGAATCGTTGACGTTGATGGCGGGGAACATGAGCGTGCCGGCCTCCATCATCTGGTACAGGCGGTGCACGCCGGTGGTGGTCTCCTCACTGACACCGCGGATGGTGGAGGTCAGCCGCGTGTAGCGTTTGGCGTCGCGCGACATGGAGTTGCGGATGACGTCCAGGATGACGCCCCACTCTTCCGAGTCTTTGGTCGGATCGAACGACGGTACGGTGCCGGCTTTCTCGAATTCCACGCCGCGGTGCGCCAGCAGGGTAGCGTCGCCGCCGTCGTCCACGATCAGGTCCGGGCCCTTGCCGTCCGGCCATTCGATGGCCTGGTTGGTGCACCACCAGTACTCCTCCAACGTCTCGCCCTTCCAGGCGAACACAGGCGTGCCTTTGGGGTCGTTGGCCGTGCCACCAGTCTCTGGGCGGCCAACCACGACGGCCGCGGCGGCGTGATCCTGCGTGGAGAAGATGTTGCAGGATACCCAGCGCACGTCCGCGCCCATGTCGGTGAGGGTCTCGATGAGCACCGCGGTTTGGATGGTCATGTGCAGGCTGCCCATGATGCGGGCTCCGGCGAAGGGCTTTTTGCCGGCGTACTGCTGGCGCAGGGCCATGAGGCCGGGCATCTCCTGCTCCGCCAGCCGGATCTCGCGCCGGCCAAAGTCCGCCAGCGAGAGGTCGGCCACTTTGTACGGTTCGCGCCCGGCGGATTTGGCCGCCACGTAGGCGTGGGTCTTGGGATCGATAACGGTTGCCATGGTCATGCTCCTTTTCGTGCTGTTGCGATGAATAAGCTTGGGCCCTTTGCACGCGCATCGGGCGGCAGCGGCAAAATGCGAAGTTCTCGAAAGCCAGCATCCTGGAGGAGCTGGCTGATGTGGTCGCTGGCGAAGCCCAACCACACGTGGCCCATCTGCTGGCGGTAGGCTTCGCGATCGTGCGGCAGCATGTCCACCACCACCAGGTGCCCGCCGGGCTGGAGGGTTCGGGCCACCTCTGCCAGGGCGCGGGCCGGCTCCGGCACATGGTGCAGCACCAGCATGAGCGTGGCTGCGTCCAGCGCGGCATCCGGCACGGGTAACGCTTCCAGCTCGCCCAGGCGCAGGTCCACATTGGCCAGGCTCTGCATGCGCTGGCCGGCGGCTTCCAGCATTTCGGACGAGGCATCCACGGCAATGACGCGTTGAAGGAAGGGCGCCAGGGTGGCGCTCACTTGCCCGGTGCCGCAGCCGAGATCGCCCACCACCCAGTGCCCGGGCAGCAGCGCGGCCAGCCCAGGCAGCAGGAAGCGCTCGCCGAACAGCTCGTCGCGCATACGGTCCCACTGGCCCGCCGAGGAGGAGAAGAACTGCTGGGACTTGTGGCGCCGCTGTGCCAGCACCGCCTCCAGCCGGCGCTGATCCTCCTCGGCCAGTGCTGAACCCACCTGGCCGCGGACAATCTCCCACAAGCGGTGCGCCGCGCCGTCCGCTTCGGTGCGGGCCATCGCGTACAGCCGGCTGGTGCCTTCGGCCCGCACGCTGGTCCAGCCGCTGTCCGACAGTGCCTTCAAATGCCGGCTCACGGTGGATTGCGGCAGCTGCATCACTGTGCACAGCTCGCCCACGGTGAGCTCGTGCCCATCCAGCAGCAGCAGCACGCGGTCTCGAGTGCTGTCCGCCAGGGATGCCAGCTGCTCCAAAATGGCCGGCGCGCGTGTGCTCATAAATCCGTCAATCCGGATTAAACGCTATTTCGTGGGATTTGTCAACTCTGCGCCTGCACTGGGCGGCTGACCAGGACCGTAGCCCGAGTTGCAAAGGCCAGGAACCAGCAGCGCGGCCTTTCCGCCCTGGTTATCGTTATCAGCCCCGCCACCGGTCTGCGCTTGCACTGCACCGGGCGGCCCAAAACTGAGGTGATGCTCAACTGTCCGTAACCTTAGGCGCACGCCTTCCCGAAGCAGCCGCGGCGCTTTGTGGAGGAGCGGTGGTGAACAGTGGCGCGGGGGCTCAGCGGAGCTCGGCGCGCACCAGCTCGGCGCCGGCGGCCATGGCCTGGAGCTTTTTGAAGGCGGCCTCCTCGGGCACGTGGCGCAGGCCGCAATCGGGGTTCACGAACACCCGCTCGGGGGGCAGGTAGTTCAGCACTTCGCGGATGCGTGAGGCGACCAGCTCCGGCGTTTCCACCTCAGCGCTCTTCACGTCGATCACGCCGACCCCCAGCTCGAAGGGGAAGGGGTACTGCTTCAGCAGATCCAGGTCATCGAAGCCCTTGCGGGCGAACTCCAGGGTGAGCTGGTCCACCTGGGCCTCCAGCACTGCCGGAAAGAGGTAGCGGTAATTGCCCTCGAAATTGGGCTTGCCGTAGCGGTTGCCGTAGCAGATGTGCAGGCCTTTGTGCGCCTCCACGCCATCGAACAGCACGTTGATCGCGCGGATGCCCCAGCCAATGTCATCCGGGAAGCCGGAGAAGTACGGCTCGTCCACCTGGATGTAGTCTGCCCCAGCCTGCACCAGGGCCTTGAGCTCCAGGTTCATGATGCGGGCCAGGTCCGTGGCCAAACCTTCCGCGTCGCCATAGTGCTCATCTCGAATGCGCCGCATGAGGGAGAAGGGGCCGGTGACCGAGAATTTGATGGGCCGGTCGGTGTTGTCGCGCACGAACCGGAACTCTTGTTCCAGGTGCAGCGGCCCGGCTGGCAGCTTGTGGCGCACCACGCTGTCGTAATAGTCGTAGAAGTACGGTTTGGCTCGCTGGTCGATCTCCACCCCCGGCAGCCGCGAGGTGAAGTGGTCGATCATGTTGTCACGGCGCAGCTCGCCGTCGGACACAATGTCGATGCCAGCCAGCTCCTGATCTTTGATGGCGGCCTTGATCACGGTGTCGTGAATCTGGTCCAGGTAGTCGCGCGAGATGTGGCGCTGGAAGTAGTCGGTTTTGGCGCGCTCCAGCCACTCTGGAATGGAGTACGACCCCACCACGGTGGTCGGCAGCAGTTTGCGGTACAGGCGGGGTGCAGCCACGCCGGCTACTCCTTCATGGTGGTCGAGAGAATCGTGGTGGCCGAGCCCTTGCGGTACTTGAAGGGCGCGAACTCCACATTGAAGCCGTACCGCCCGGCCACCTGGCGCAGCAGCGGCCCGTTGATCTGATTCATGAGCGAGCCATCGTACTTGCCGGGCCCGCGGAAGCCCTGGCGGTACTGATCGAGGCGCGTGGTGAACACGTCCTGCACCTCCAGCATGCCCTTGGGGTGCAGCAGCGGAATGGTGTGCACGAAGCTCTTCACGGCGCCGTTGCTGAGGTGAAAGCGGATGTCGCCGCCATAACTGCTGAGCATGTCCACCACCTCTTCGCCCGTCACCCGGTCCGCGATGGGGTAACCGGCGATGTCGGGGATTGGTACGTAGCGTTCCTCCAGCCGAATGCCCTCCCACACCTCGCTCCAGAAGCGCACGCCCGTCTGCCTGTCGTGGAGGTAGTCCGGGCCAATCTTCAGCAGGCGGTCGATCTCCTCGCGCAGCCGTGCCGGCTGGAGTGAGAAGGTCTCACAGACAGCGGCGCTGGCGGCGCTGGAGAGGTACGCGCGCACCTGGACCTCGTAGAAGCGATCCTCCAGACGGGCAATCTCCGTGCAGGGCAGGTTGTCGTAGGTGTTGCACAGGTGCACGTACAGCACCTTGTAGCGCAGGAAGCCGAGCGCACTCTCAGGGTCCAGCGCGTTCACGGGGATGAGGCTGATCTTGTCCTCGTGCTCCAGCACTGCTTTGCGGGCGTGGTCGAGCACGTGCTGCGAGAAGTCGCTCATCAGGTAACGCAGGCGCTGGTAGTAATCCTGCCCGCCGGCCGCGCACTGGTCGCGAAACTCATCCAGCCAGCGCTTGCTCTGCAGGCCATTGCCTACGCCCATTTCCAGCACGAAGATCTCGTCCGGCACCAGGTGGTGCGCAGCCATGTCGTTCAGCCGGACGATGAAGGCGCCCACCTGATCGTGCACATAGGCGGGGTTGGTGCCATCGGACCCGCCACCCGGCAGCGCCGCGGTGAAGTCCTTGATAAACACGGACTCCCAGTCCTCCAGGTGCTGCCAAAAGAAGAGATTGAAGGTCCAGATGATGCTGTCTACGCCAGGCCGGAATTCCTCAAGATAGAGGCGGCTTTCGTCCTCGGCTGGCTCCGCCAGGCCACGCACCGCCTGGTTGAACTGATCCAGGAAGACGTTGGGGTCCACCTGGCGCAGATCCACGGCCAGCTCGCCACGGCCGCCCAGGGGGGCGCCGTCGTCGCTCAGGAGCGAGCGAGCGGTGAATGCCTCGCGAAACGCATGCGCGTATTGGACCCAGTCGAAGGTGACGCGCAGTTTGGTGACGTCCACCGCAGAGGTCTCCAGGGCTTCCGCGAAAGGGCTCAGCACGGTGCTGAGCGAAAGCTGGCGGCGCTTGAGCAGTTGCGCCGGCTGATTGATGGTGACGATCACCGACGCAAGTCCCAGCGGGTGGAATCGATCACGTGCAACTCTTCACTCTTTGACTGCCCGAGCGAGGCCGACGCGCTGGCCTCGCTCGTTGTGCGCCCCTCTAGAAGTTTGGCCGCAAAGCCATAAGCGGCCTTCGACCGGCCCTCGGCGGCGGCCACTGAGGATTGAACTGATGGTCCCGGGCAACCCCACCCGGCCGCCGCGGCATGTCTCCGGCCAAAACTTCTAGGCTCGGGCGGGCTGCTTGAGGCCGGCGTCGGCGGCCAGTGCGGCTGCCTTGTCCGTTTGCTCCCAGGGCAGATCGACGTCCAGGCGGCCAAAGTGACCGTACGACGCGGTTTGCTGATAGATTGGCCGCCGCAGCTTGAGGTCGCGGATGATGGCCGCGGGCCGGAAGTCGAAGTGCTTCACCACGAGCTCGTGGATCTTGTCTTTGTCGATGTGCTCGGTGCCGAAGGTCTCGCAGAAGAGGGAGAGCGGCTTGGCCACGCCGATGGCATAGGCGATCTGCATCTCAAAGCGGTCCGCCAGGCCCGCGGCCACCACGTTTTTGGCCACGTAGCGTGCCATGTAGGACGCGGAGCGGTCCACCTTCGTCGGGTCTTTGCCGGAGAAGGCGCCACCACCATGCCGGGCAATGCCGCCGTAGGTGTCCACGATGATCTTGCGTCCGGTCAGGCCGGAGTCGCCCTGCGGGCCACCCACAACAAACCGGCCGGTGGGATTGATGTAGTACTTGGTCCGGTCGTCCGGGCCAACGCCTGAGCCCTCCTTCACCTTTGCCAGCACGGGGTTGATGACGAGGTCCCGCACATCGTTGTGGATCTGCTCCTGACTCACGTCCGGGTCGTGCTGGGTGGAGATGACCACCGTATCAATGCGCACCGCCTTGCCCAGGGAGTACTCGACCGTCACCTGGCTCTTGCCGTCCGGGCGGAGGTAGGGCAGCACGCCCTGCTTGCGGGAGCGGGCCAGTTGGCGCACCAGTTCGTGTGCCACCGCGATGGGCATTGGCATGAGCTCCGGCGTTTCATTGCAGGCGAAGCCGATCATCATGCCCTGGTCGCCGGCGCCAATGGCGTCGATCTCCGCGTCACTCATCTCGCCACGCTTGGCTTCCAGCGCCTTGTCTACGCCCATGGCGATGTCCGGCGACTGCTTGTCCAGCGCCACGGTGACGCCGCAGCTGTCCGCGTCGAATCCATAACCGGATTGCGTGTAGCCGATGTCCCTCACCGTCTTGCGAACAATGGCCGCCACATCTACCACGGCAGTGGTCGTGATCTCGCCCATCACCAGCACCAGGCCAGTGGTGCAGGCCGTCTCGCAGGCTACGCGGGCCATAGGGTCCTGCGCGAGGATGGCGTCCAGCACGCCGTCGGAAATCTGGTCGGACACTTTGTCCGGGTGGCCTTCAGACACGCTTTCGCTGGTGAAGAAGACCTGCTTTGCTTCGGAAAACGTTGTTGCTGCCATTTATGGACGCCGAGTGCCGCGCAATGAACGTGCAAGCGCGCTCATTGGGTGGGACGACTCAGTTGCTTCCTCCCATGAATTTATTTGGACTGTGCTCCCATGTTGAAAACTCTTGTGGCCGCTTCGTAGACGTTGCGGACCAACACCGCCGCCGTTACCGGGCCGGTGCCACCAGGGACCGGTGTAATAGCCGAAGCTACGGCGGAGACACTATTGTAATCCACGTCCCCGTACATGCCTTGCTCGGTCACATTTACCCCAAAGTCCACCACCACGGCACCCGGGCGCACCATGTCCGCGGTGATCATCCCCGGCCGGCCGGCCGCTGCCACCAGTACATCGGCACGGCGGGTGTGCTCGGCCAGGTTGGGCGTGCGGCTGTGGCACACGGTAACGGTGGCGTTGGCCTGGGTGAGCAGCGTCGCCATGGGCCAGCCCACGACGCTGCTGCGGCCCACCACCGTGGCCTGCTTGCCGCTCAGCTCGACGCCGTAGTGCCGCAACAGCTCCATACCGCCGAGCGGCGTCGCGGGGATGGCCAGTGGTCGTCCCAGTGCCAGCCGGCCGACGTTTGCGCTGGAAATGCCCTCGACATCTTTGGCTGCTGTCAGCGCGTCCTGCGCGGCCAGCAGCGTCAGCCCCGGCCGCAGCGGTGTCGGCACCAGGATGCCGTGCACCTCCGTGTCCTCCGCCAGGTCGCGAATAAGCTCCTGCAGGTCCGCATCGGTCGCCTCAGCGGAAACGTTCACCCGCCGGCTGCAGATGCCCACACGGTTGAAACTGCGCTCCACGGACTCCACGTACACCAGGGCTTCGGGCGTTTCGGCGGCCATGACCACGGCCACCGTGGGCGCTGGCCGCCCCGTGGCGACAAGGGCCTCAACGCTGCTCTTCACCCCGGCCCGGATCTGCTGCGCCAGTTCGGTCCCCTTGAGGATCGTCACCAAATCACTATGCGCGTTCGAGTTGATAACCGCCAGTAACAAATCGGGCGAAGAAGCATTACCGCGCACTTATACTTGGGGCACAATGAATCTGGGCAGGCTCGAGCTGTTCTGCGAGGTGGTCGAGCGGGCCGGCTTCACCGCGGCGGCGCAGCACCTGTACCTCACGCAGAGCGCCGTGAGCCAGTACGTGAAGGCGCTGGAGGAGCAGGTCGGTTGCGAGCTGCTGGTGCGGGAGGGGCGGCGCATCTACCCCACGGAGGCGGGCGAAATCGTGTACCAGGCTGCGCGGGAGATCGCGCGGGTGTGGGACGAGGCGCAGGTGACCGTGCGCGAGCTCAAGGGCGCTGAGGCGGGCACGGTGCGCGTGGCTTGCTCCACGCCGGGCGACTATTTCTTGCCGCCGCTCATCAGCCGCTTCGCGGCGGCGCACCCCAAGGCGCATGTCATCTTCAGTGTGGACCGGCCGGAGGAGGTGGTGGATCACGTCCGCCGGGGCGAGTTCGACTTTGCCTTCGTCACCCTCACGGACAGCCCGGCCGAGCTGCAGTGTGAGCCCATTCGCCAGGAGGAGTTGGTGCTGGTGGCCGCCAGCGGCCACCCTTTCGCGAAGCGGCTGAGTGTCGATCGCGAGGAGCTGCTGTCCCAGCCGTTCGTGTGCGCGCCGGCGGAGTCACAGATGCGCCAGATCATTGACGCGCAGCTGCGCGTCCTGCACCTTGGCCCGCGGCGCGTGACGCTGGAGTTCGACAATGCCGAAGCCGCCAAGCTGGCGGTGCAGAGTGGGGCGGGACTGGCCATCCTCTTCCGCGCCAGCGTGGAGCAGGAGCTGGCGTCGGGCGCGCTCAAGCAGGTGCACGCGGGAGGCCTGAGCATGACACATGATGTGCTCATCATCAGCCGGCCCAAGCGCCGCTTCTCACCTATCATGCGCCAGCTGCTGGAGTTCCTGCGGGGCGAGGTCGGCTGAACAGGAATCAAGGCAGGATGAAACAGAGCAGCGGTGGGCAGGGGGCGCTCTTTGGCCAGGAGCCGGAGAGCGAACAGGGCACCAGCGCCCCTGCGCCCCTGGCTGCGCGGCTGCGCCCTGGACGGCTGGCGGAGTTCGTGGGGCAGGGTCACATCATTGGGCCAGGGCGCGCCCTACGGCTGGCCATCGAGCGCGATCAGCTCACGTCCCTCATCCTGTGGGGGCCACCAGGTTCGGGTAAAACCACCCTGGCGCGAATCGTGGCCGGGGCGACGCACGCCAATTTCGTTGCCCTCAGCGCTGTTTCAGCCGGCGTGGCCGAAGTGCGGCGAGTCATTGATGACGCGGGCCGGCTGCGTCGGGCCGGCGTCCGCACGATCCTCTTCATCGACGAGATTCATCGCTTCAGCAAATCGCAGCAGGACGCGGTGCTGCAGGCCGTGGAGGACGGCACCGTTACGCTCATCGGCGCTACCACCGAGAACCCCAGCTTCGAGGTGAACTCGGCGCTCCTCTCGCGCTGCCGCGTGTTCACCCTGGAGGCGCTGACGGATGCGCAGGTCGACGAGATCGTGGGCCGAGGTGTGGCGGAGCTGGGCGCGAGCATTGGCGCCGAGGCCCGCGCCTTTCTGGTGCAGATGGCGCATGGTGATGCTCGCGTGGCGCTCACCGCGCTGGAGCTGGCGGCGACCGCGGGGGCTGGCCAGGCGATCGATCAGGCCTCCGTGGAGGACGCGCTGCAGCACCGGCCGCTGAGCTACGACCGGCAAGGCGACCAGCACTACGACGTCATTTCGGCCTTCATCAAAAGTGTGCGCGGATCGGATCCCGATGCCGCCGTCTACTGGCTCGCCCGCATGCTCGAAGCGGGCGAGGACCCGCTGTTTGTGGTACGGCGGATGGTGATCCTGGCCGCGGAGGATATCGGCCTGGCCGATCCGCGTGCCCTGAGCATGGCCGTAGCGGCCCAGCAGGCGGTGCACTTCGTGGGCCTGCCGGAGGGCTACCTGCCGCTCACCGAATGTGCCCTGTACCTGGCCCTTGCGCCCAAGAGCAACTCTGCCCTCATCGCCTACCACCGCGCCAAGCAAGACCTGGAGCAGCTGGGCAGCCAGCCTGTGCCGCTGCACCTGCGCAATGCCCCCACCGGCCTCATGAAGCATGAGGGCTACGGTCAGGGCTACCGCTACGCGCACGATTACAATCGCGGCGCTGAGGCCGGCGCCGACCTGCCGCCCGCGGTGCCGCTGCAGGAGTATCTGCCGCGCGCCCTGGCGGACCATCACTACTACGAGCCCGGTACCGCGGGCGACGAAGCCCGCCTGAACGCCTGGCTGCGGGCGCGGCGCGCGGAACCGCGGGACCCTCAGAAAGGTGCGGGCCTGTGAAGAGAGCCTGTGAAGACGGTGTGTGAAGATGGTGGGGATGACGACGAACGACATTGATGTGCTGGGTATTGGGAACGCCATTGTGGATGTGCTGGCGCAGTCGGGCGATGACTTCGTGGCTGGCCGCGGCCTGGTGAAGGGCTCCATGACGCTGGTGGACTGGGATCAATCGGAGGCGCTGTACTCGGCCATGCCGAAGGGCGTGGAAAAGTCCGGCGGATCGGGCGCCAACACCATCGCCGGCGTGGCGGCTCTGGGCGGCAAGGGCGCCTACATCGGCAAGGTCCACCAGGACTCGCTGGGCGAGACCTTTCGACACGACATCCAGTCGCTGGGGGTGGAGTACCGCACCACCGCCAACACCGCCGGGCCTTCCACGGCGCGCTGCCTCATCCTGGTTACGCCGGACGCGCAGCGCACCATGAGCACCTATCTTGGTGCCAGCGGCCTGCTGAGCCCGGCCGATGTGGACCAGACACTGGTGTCCGCCGCGCAGATCACGTATCTTGAGGGCTACCTGTTCGACGCGGCCGATGCTAAGGAGGCGTTCCGGGTGGCGGCCGCCGCCGCGCATGCCGCCGGGCGCCGCGTGTCGCTCTCGCTCTCGGATTCATTCTGCGTGCAGCGCTACCGAGCCGATTTTCTCGAGCTGGTCAGGAGCCATGTGGACATCCTGTTCGCCAACGAGGCGGAGATCACGGCGCTGTTTGAGGCCAACAGTTTCGATGCAGCCGCCGCGGCCGTACGCCCGTTGTGCTCCATCGCGGCGCTGACGCGCGGCGAGAAGGGGTCGGTGGTGCTGAGCGGGGCGGACGCAGTGTCTGTTGCTGCTGCTCCGGCTCAGGTGCTGGATACGACTGGCGCAGGCGACCTGTACGCGAGTGGCTTCCTGTACGGCCTCACGCACGGGCGGGACCTGGCCGCGAGCGGCCATCTGGGTAGCCTGTGCGCCGCGGACTGCATCAGCCACATAGGCGCACGCCCCCTGAACTCCCTGAAGCCGCTGCTCGACCGCTGAAGGGCTCAGTCCTCAGCCGAAGGTGGCCCGCTCGGTGCGGTGTCCGTGGCGGAAGGAAGTAGGCCCTCAGCTGGCGGCGCTGTTACTGCCGCTGCCGGTTCGTGGGTTGTCGCGGCGGCGCGTGTGCGCGGGGCGCGTGGCTTCGGGGCAGCACTTGACTCCTCGGCGCTGCCTCGGGCGCGTGTTCGTCGGGGCTTCGGCGCAGCCTCGGCGCCCGCGGGGGCCGACAAACTCGCGCTCGCACCCGCGCCGGTAGAGGCGCTTTCAGGCGCGGCAGCAACCGAGGGTGCAGGCGGTTCGCTGGCGCCACGTGTGCTGATAGGCTCGGCGGCGGCCGGCGAGCCCGCGATGGATGCCGGCAGCGGCGCGCTGGGTGGAATCGTGTGTTCCGGCGTCGCCGGAACCGGCCGCGCGGGCGGCGCCGCGGTGACCGGTGGCGGAGTGCTGACACGGGATGTGTCGAAGTGCTTGCTGGGAGATGGGCCCGTAGCCGGCGGCCGCGTCACAGCTGGGGCAACAGTCAGCGCCTCAGAGCCATTTTGGTCGGCAGAGTGGTCGCCGGCGGGTGGCCGCATGGCATCGACCGGCGCCGTCTCGCTCTCCAGTGCGCGGCGCAAATTGAAGATGCGCGGGTTGGCGATGTCTCGCCAGGCCTCCCAGACGGTCCACATGGAGCAGTTGTCGCAGATCGAGATGACAGTCCGAAAGGTGGGGAAGCGCAGCTGGCTGAAGCGCTGCGATGTATTTTCGCACTTCCAGCAACGCCAGCGCTTACCGGCGTTGCTTTGCGATACCCACTTCTCCAGCAGCTCCTCGCGCGTGTCGCCTTCGTGCGTGTACACCGAGTCGTACGCCAGGTGCAATTCGCCCGCGTCCGGGTTGGGCTCGCGATGCTCCAGCTCATCGAAGCCGCCGGAGAACTCATCCATTTCTGGGCCAGCAAAGTCGGGATAGCCGTCGTGCGGGCGCCGGCCGCCGGCCCCACCGCCCGCGCCTCTACGGCGCCGATTGCCGCCACCACCATTCTGGGGATAGCGCCCATTGGGGCGCCCAGCACCGCCGTTACCGGGAGACCTGAATCGATCCTGCACTTCTTCTCGCGTTCCTACCCGCGGGTATTTCGACGAATGAAACGGCCGGCAGCGTCGGCTGCTGCTGGTTCCGCTTGTGTGAATGCCGCCCCGCCCAAGCCGACCTACACTGAATCCTGGCGGAAGATGCCCAAATACGGCTTCTACATCATAACGCCTCGCCCAAATGCGTGGCAAGAGTCAGGTGTCCCGAGGGTGTTGTGCGACTCTGCCTGGCGCGAGGTGGCGCGCTTCTCGTACGTGGAAATGAGCCGGCGGATCGTGGTGGTCCCAAGGATCTACTGGTCGAGCGGGTTGATCACGAGGCCGGCGGGCTGTTTGGGGTAGAAGTAAGTGGACTTCTGCGGCATTTTGTCGCCAGCGAGCGACACGTCGCGGATGATGGTGGCAGGTGCGCCGCGCAGCAGGATGGCCATCTGGGCGCGGCCGGTTTGCACCGCGCGCAGCGCCTCCGCTGGCTCCTGCACGAAGCTGAAGTAGCGCTGGGCCGCGGCGTCCTCTCGACTGATGCCCAGGATCTCGTACCCCAGTACCGCGTGCAGCACGGACACGTCCAGCCGGTTCCAGGCGGCGGACCGCTCTGGGTCGAAGGTGTGATCGAGCCATTCCGGCTTCAGCCGCAGCAGGCGCAGTCCGCTGGGCAGCGGCCCGTACAGGACGAAGGCGGGGCCTTCCACTGCGCTCAAGCTGGCCAGGGCCTGGGTCACCGCGGCAGGCGAGGGGGCGTCCGCGGCGGCCTGCACCTCGAACCAGCGGCCCAGCTGCTCGGCCAGCCGCCGCAGTTGGGCGGGGTCGAGATCCGCTATGAGGCGGTGCGTCGGCAGCATGCGCAGGCCGGGATCGGCGAAGTCCGTCAGGGCCATCATCACGTGGGTGGCGCCGGGGTGAGCGCGATCCTCCCGCGCGCCGTTGCGCAGGGCCAGCGCCGTTTCGTAACGATGGTGCCCGTCGGCGATGAACAGCCGGCGCGGAGCAAAGAACGTGTGCACTTGCTCCAGTACTGTCGCCGCGGTGACCTGCCACAGCTCATGCTCCACGCTCTCGCCGTCCGTTGCCTCGGCCGTGGCGGCGCCACTTGTCACTCCCGCCAGCAGGGGCGCCAGCTCGGCCTGCGCGTCGTCAAACAAAGCGAACACAGGGCTGACGTTGGCCCACACCGCTTGCAGCAGCCGCAGCCGGTCAGCCTTGGCCCTGGTGTGCGTCTCCTCGTGCGGCAAGATCGCTCCCGCGGACCACTCTTCCAGCCGCACTCGCAGCAGCACGGAGCGGCGGCTGAACGTCTCGCCATCCAGCCGAAAGCGCTGTCGCAGGACGTAGACGGAAGGCGGGTCCTGGCGCAGCACGCCGTTGCGCCGCCAGATGGCAAGGGTGTTGCGCGCCTCGGCGTAGGGGTCGGTCTCGCGGCCCAGCTCCAAGCGCACCACGTTGTGCGGATCGCGCGCGTACAACTCGGCTTGCAGCTGTGGGGAGATGACGTCGAATGGCGGGGCAATCAGGTTGGAAAGGGAGCGGTCGGTGAATCGCCAACCAGGCAGCGCGGCAACCTCGGCCATAGGGAGGGCTAAGTATAATGGACGGGTTGCACGCATCGGCCCCGAACATTGCGCCGGGCCGGCGGGCACACGCCCACGAGAGCGCCCATGCATGAGCCTGAGGGCGGAGAGCCTGACGGGCGGGCGTGGGGCCTTGACAATTGGAAGGAGCGAGTTGCACCCGTGAATCCCACCGATCTGCGCATTCCCGGCCCGACACCGGTTCCCGAGGAAGTCATGGCGGCCTTGAGCCACCCCATGATCAATCACCGAGGGCCTGAATTCGCCCGCCTGTTGGCGGAGTGCGCGGTGGGACTCAAACGCGTCTTCCAGACTGAGAATGACATCATCTTCTACCCCTCTTCGGGCTCCGGGGTGCTCGAAGCCGCCATCGTCAACACCCTTTCGCCGGGAGACAAGGTGCTGGCCATCTCCATCGGCTCCTTCGGCAAGCGCTTTGGCGAAATCGCCGCCCGATACGGCGCCAACGTCACCCCGCTGACTTTCGAGTGGGGTACCGGCGCCGAGCCCGCCGCGGTCGCGGAGGCGCTGCACCAGCATGGCCCCTTCAAGGCCGTGCTGGTCACCCACAACGAAACCTCTACCGGCGTCACCAACGACGTGCGGGCTGTTGCTCAGATCGTGAAGCCGACAGGCGCCCTGCTGCTGGTAGACGCGGTGAGCTCGCTGGGGGCAATCGATCTGCAGACCGATGCCTGGGGCATCGACTGCGTATCCACCGGCTCACAAAAGGCGCTCATGTGCCCGCCTGGCCTGGGTCTCATCTCCGTGAGCCCGGCCGCCTGGGAGGCGCACCGCTCCGCGGCCATGCCTCGCTTCTACTGGGACTGGACCAATGCCATGGCCTTTCAGAAGAGAGGCGAGAACCCCTACACCCCACCAGTGAGCCTGTACTTCGCGCTCAGCACCTCACTGAATTTGATCGAGCGGGAGGGGCTGGCCAACGCCATCCAGCGCCATACCGAGCTGGGGGAATTCACGCGCCGGGGCGTGCAGGAGCTGGGGCTCGAGCTGTTCTGCGAGCCGCGCTGGGCATCTTCCGTGGTGACCGCGGTGAAGGTGCCTGAGGGCGTGGACGGCAAGCGGCTGGTGGCGCTGATGGAGGAGCGGCACGGTGTGACCATTGCCGGCGGGCAGGAGCACCTGGCCGGCAAGATCTTCCGGCTGGGGCACATGGGCTACGTGAGCCGCGCGGACATGCAGCGCTGCCTGGACGCACTGCGTTCCACACTGGCCGAGCTGGGCTGGAAAGCCCCCGCGGCCGTCCACTGATAACCGCCCGGCCAGCCACCAGCCACGTCGGAAGAGCCGCCTCATCGTTGTGGTCCGCACCCTCCACCTGATCTGCCTGGCCGAAAGTCGGGCGCGAGCGGGGGGCCGGTACGAGGCGCGCGTCGAAGGCGAGCTCACCGCGCTTGGCCGCCGGCAAGCCCGCGGGCTTGCCCGCCGGCTCTCTGCGCGCCCGCCTCTGGCAGTTTGGAGCAGCCCAGCGCCACCGTGCCTGGAGATGGCGCGGTTGCTGGCACAGGGCGTGGCGGCCGAAACCGCCCCTCCGATCCTCGTGGATGCGGACCTGGCCGAGATCGACTACGGCGCATGGACCGGCCTTACTCGGATGGAGGTGGCCGCGCGTTGGCCGGAGGCGCTGGCGGCCTGGGAGCGTGAGCCCGCGTCGATGAGCTTGCCCGGCGGCGAAACCGTAGACGCGGCTCGGCAGCGCGGACTGGCCGGCCTGGAGCGCATCCGCCACGCTCATGCTTCGGGCAGCATCGCCATCGTGGCCCAGAGTGTCATGCAGCGGCTGCTGCTGGCGCACTTCCTGGATCTGCCGTCCGCGGCCTTGTGGACGCTCGCAAGCCCGCCCGCGGCGCTCTCCACCGTCGAGGATCACAGCAGCCCACTCATCCTCACCATCAACGACGGCGGACACCTGAAAACGGTAAGATCGAGGCTCGACGTGCAGATTCACTGAGGGCGACAGATCCCGCTGAGGACGCGGTTGGGCACGGCGCGGGGAGGGCGCTTGAGCCCGCGGGGCAGCTGGGCCGGCCTGATGCAGGGCCGCACGTGTTCCGCGAATCAGGAGGTGGCACGGTATGGGCGACATTCGGTTCGACCGGCTTTTTCGCACCGCGCATTCGGAGGGCTACAGCCTCATGGAGGGCACTCGCCGCCTGGGGCGTATTGATCTGCACTACACCGCCGCTACCGTCTACGGCACCCTGGTGCTGGAAGTGGACCGCGAAGAGCCCGAAATACTCAAGATGATCGAGGAGATCGACAACGATCTCGTGCTCTCCGCGGAGGTGCCGCGCGAAGATTTCCTGGTTACGGTGTATCGCGGCACCGAGCTCGGCTTTTACAGCGACGACTACCTGGAGGAAGAGCAAGGCTCCGCTTCCAGTAACTGAATTGACGGCTGCCCGTCTCCACCCCATAATCGCAGCGGCAGCATCGGGGGGGAGAAAGGTCCACGGCGGGCGGCGCGCATCCCGCGCGCCGGTCTGCTGACGGGTGAACATGAAGACCGAGCGGGCGGAGTCGTTTGGCGGCGTGGTGTACCGGTCGCTGCCCGGCGGAGGCCACGAAGTGGTGATCGTGGGGCGGCGCGACCCCGGCGTGTGGGGGCTGCCTAAGGGCACGCCCAACACAGGCGAGACCGTGGAAGAGACGGCGCTGCGTGAAGTGCGCGAGGAAACCGGGCTGCAGGTCGAGATCGAGCGCAAAATCGACGTCATCGACTACTGGTTTGTGCGCGCCGCGGCCGAGACGCGCTACCACAAGTTCGTCCACTTCTACCTCATGCACCCCACCGGCGGCGACCTCACCCTGCACGACGAAGAGCACGACTTTGTGGAGTGGCTGCCCCTGGGTGACGCTCGCGGGCTGCTGACCTACGGCAACGAAGTGGCCATTCTCGACCGCGCCGAAGCCCTCATGGTTCGCTGAATCGGCCTGTCTGCCCAGGCTGGGCTTGACGTTCACGTCAGAGTCAGGGACACTGAACGGCGACCTTAACGGGGCTGCTGCCCGGCTTGGCCGGAGTGGCGCCGCGGCAATGACAACGGAGGACGGAGCCCGAAGATATGAGACGCAGCACGGATCGCATCATCGTGTCGCACGCGGGGACCATGCCCCGGCCCACGGAGCTGCAAGAGTTGATCCGGGGTGGACCCGAGAAAGCATCAGAACTGCAGCGCCTGTTGCCGGCGGCCATCGTCGAGAGTGTGCGGCGGCAGGTGCAGGCTGGGGTGGATGTCGTGAACGATGGTGAGCTGGGCAAGGCCGGCGGCTTTTCCGGCTACGTGCGCGATCGCATCAGCGGTATCAGCCAGGGCGCACTCAAGCCCGGCCAGGAGCCGCACAACGTCAACAAGCGGGACGCACTCGAGTTTCCCGGCGCTTACGCTGTTTATGCTGAGAATGCTCGTCGCCGCTCCTCGGCCCGCACTGGAGGGCCGGGAGGCACGGGCAACGCGCCCTACCTGTGCACAGAACCGCTCAAGTACATCGGCGCTGCCACGGCCGAGGCGGACATCGCCCGCCTGAAAGCCGCTGTCCAGGGGTTGGATGTCGAGGCCTACCTGCCAGCCATAGCGCCCGGCACCATCGAGCACTGGCTGTGGAACGACTACTATCCCACGGCCGAGGCGTTCCTGTTTGCCATCGCCGATGCCATGCACGAGGAGTACAAGCTCATCACCGACGCCGGAATCGTCCTGCAGATCGACGATCCGGACCTGCCTGATGGCTGGCAGATGAACCCCACGTTCACCGTGGCCGAGTATCACGACTATGCCGAACTGCGCGTGGAGGCGCTGAACCATGCCCTGGCCGGCATCCCCGAGCGGCTGGTGCGCTTCCACACCTGCTGGGGCAGCCAGCACACGCCCCACAAGAACGACATCCCCCTGGGTGAGATCGTGGACCTCGTCCTGAAAGTCAAAGCCGAGTGCTACTCGCTCGAAGCGGCCAACCCGGCTCACGAGGCGGACGTACACGTGTGGGAGACCGTGAAACTGCCTGCGGGCAAGAGCTACATGCCCGGCGTGGTGGGCCACTGCACGGACCTCATCGAGACGCCGCGTCTCGTGGCGGACCGATTGATCTCTTACGCCAAACTCATGGGTCGCGAAAACGTCATCGCGGGCACCGACTGCGGCATCGGCTCGCGGGTTGGCCACGGCGAGATCGCCTGGGCCAAGCTCGAGGCCATGGCCGAAGGCGCCCGCATCGCCACCAAGGAGCTCTGGGGTCGGTAGAGGTTGCGTCGAATGCAAATTGGCGGGCACCCGTCGCATACCGATTGGTTGACCGATGAGCCATGCTGGGAGAGGTGACCACCCAGATTGCTATACGTCTCGAGGGCACTGAGCTGGCCGCCCTTGATGTCGAGGTGGCAGAAGGACGGGCAGCCAGCCGTTCAGACGCCGTCTGCCCTGACGCGCGTCAACATCAAGGGCCGTATGTGCCGCGTTGAAGAACATGAGTGAAGTCGGCAGTCGAGCGCTCAGGCAAAAATGCTTCTGCCGTGATCGCCCGGGCGGCTACCGGTGAGACGATCACGATCGCGGATCGGGGACGAACCGTGGCTCAATTGACGGCTATCCCGCCTGTCCCGGCTCCAGCAAGTAGTGGCCAGCGGACAGGCGCGCCCCCCGCGACGCCGCGTCAGCGTGCTCCAGCGCCCGAACCAGGCCAGAATCTGACCGAGGATCTGATCGCGGCACGGAACAGGGAGAGGTACTGACTCGGCCACTGCTGGTCGCAGCCTGGACCGGGCAGCTCCAAACCGGCCGCGGAGGCGCGCTGCTCATTCAGAACTCAATGCCTTTTTGGGCGCGGACGCCCGCGTTGAACGGGTGCTTCACCTCGCGGATCTCGCTCACCAGGTCGGCGAAGGCGGTCAGCTCAGAGGGGGCATCACGCCCGGTGATGACCACATGGGTGTGGCTGGGGCGGTGGCGCAGCGCGTCCAGCACATCGGCGCTGTCCAGCCAGCCGAAGGTGAGGCAGTACGTCATCTCGTCCAGCACCACCAGGTCGTAGCTGCCGCTGGCCAGCACATCGCGACAGCGGGCCCAGCACTCCTGGGCCAGTGCACGGTCGTGCTCGATGTCGTTGCTCATCCAGGTGAAGCCGTCGCCCAGTGGGATGATCTCGATGCCCAGCTTTTTGGCCGCCTTGATCTCGCCCCAGTTGCCGGTTTGCGCCTTGATGAACTGGAGCATGATCACCCGCAGGCCCTGGCCCCACGCCCGCAGCAAGAGGCCCAGCGCCGCGGTAGTTTTGCCCTTGCCATTGCCGGTGTTCACGATCACCAGGCTGTGCGCGGTCCTGGCCTTGCCCCGGGCCGCTGCCACGGCCGCGCGCTGCCGTGCACGCCCCTCCTCACTCAGGTCATTCAGCAGCGGCTCGTCTTCCGACCTAGCCTCAGCCTGAGCGGCGCGCCCGTCAACATCAGGGCCTGGCTGCTGCCGCTGGTGAGGCACGCTCATGCCAGCGCCGCCTTCATCTCGTGCCAGGCCGCGCGCGCTTCCTCCACCGAGCCCTCATCCTCTATGGTGGAGATGTCGCCGGGGTCTTTGTCCTGCGTGACCGCTTTGAGGACGCGCCGCATGATCTTGCCGCTGCGTGTCTTGGGCAGGGTTGAAACGAAGTTCATCTCGCCGATCACAGCCACCGCGCCGAGCTCGCGCCGCACTACCGCCAGGATTTCGCCGCGCAGGGCGGGGGCTGGCTGGTGCCCCTCCCGCAGGACCACGAAGGCGGCGATCACCTCGCCGCGCAGTTCGTCCGGCCGGCCCGTGCAGCCCGCTTCGGCCACCGCCGAGTGGCGCAGGAAGGCCGTTTCCACCTCAATGGTGCCAATGCGGTGCGCGGCGATTTTGATGATTTCGTCCGCCCGGCCGCTGAACCACACGTAGCCGTCCTCGTCCATAGCGGCGGCATCGCCGGTGTAGTAAACGCTCTGGCCGGGGATGCGCTGCCAGTAGTCGCTGGCGTAGCGCTCCGGCTCGCCCCACAGGCTGGCGAGCAGTCCCGGGAAGGGCCGTGTGAGGACGAAAATGCCCTTCTCGCCCGGCGCGCAGGGGTGGCCCTCGGGTGTGACGACCGCCGCTTGAATGCCGGGCAGCGCCACGCCGGATGAGCCCGGCTTGATAGGCAGCATGGCCACGCCATAAGGGTTGCCCACAATCGGGCCACTGGTCTCCGTCTGCCACATGTGGTCGATCACCGGCACACGGTCGTGGAACACGTCGCGCTGAAGCCACTCCCAGGCAGGCGCGTTCAGGACCTCGCCCGCGGAGAAGACGCGCCGCAGCGCGCTGAGGTCGTGCTTCTGGGCGGCTTCGGCGCCATAACGCATGAGCAGCCGGATGGCTGTGGGCGAGGTGAACAGGCCGGTTACGTGGTTGTAGGCCGCCAGGCGGAAGAGGGCATCCGGCGTGGGGTAGTCGATGGCGCCTTCATAGGCGATGGTCGTGCAGCCGGCCAGCAGCGGCGCGTACACCATGTAGCTGTGGCCCACCACCCAGCCAATGTCCGAGGCGGACCACCAGATGTCGGTCGGCTGGAGGCCGAACACCCAGTCGCCCATGGCGCTGATGTGCACGGCGTAGGGGCCGTGCGTGTGGACGGCGAGCTTGGGCTTGGCGGTGGTGCCGGATGTGGCAAGGATGTAGGCGGGGTCGTTGGCTTCCATCACTTCGCAGCTGGTGTCCTGCCCGCTGGCGCCGGCCAGGAACTGCTCCCAGCTCAGGTCACGCTGGGGCTGCATCGGCACGTCCAGTTCACCGCGCCGCAGCACTACCACGTGGCGTACCGAATCGCCCGCCTGCGCGAGCGCTTCATCCACGATGCTCTTGAGCTCCACGTCGCGCCCCTTGCGGTAAGTCACGTCGGCCGCGAACACGACTTTGCAGCCGGCCAGGCGAATGCGCTCGGCCAGCGCGCCGCTGCCAAAGCCGGCGAACACCACCAGGTGGCTGGCGCCGATCCGCGTTGCCGCCAGCATGAGGGCAATGGATTCGGCGCAGGTGGGCATGTAGATGGCCAGCCGATCGCCGCGCCCAATGCCCAGGCCGCGCAGCGCGGCGGCAAGGCGCTTCACCTCCTCCAACAGCTGTGCGTAGGTGAGCACGCTGCGCTGGCCGCGCTCGTTTTCGGCGATCAGCGCCGCGTGGCCACCCCAACCGCGCTGCACATGGCGGTCCAGGCAGTTGTAGCAGAGGTTGGTCTGGCCGCCGGTGAACCAGCGGAAGGTGGGCGGCGTCCAGTCCAGCACTCGCTCCCACGGGCGGAACCAGTGCAGGCCCGCGGCCACGCCGGCCCACAACGCATCGGGCTCCTGGGTCCCGCGGTCGATCAGCCGCTGCACCAGTGGGTTCACCGTCTGCATGTTCGCTCCCTCCTCGCGCGCCAGACCACGGCGCAAACCGCGCCGGGACCGGCCAGATTATCCCTCTCGGGCAGGCACTTGAACAGGAGGCGGCCGCGCTGAATCGCGCCCGGAAGTGGTAGCGTGAAGCCATGCACGCGGTGCCGCTGGCGCGGCAAATCGATACCATCCATCACCGCGGGCCACGGTGAGCCGCGGCGTGGCGGAACCCACGATGGAGAAGGTGAGCCGGCTGGCGGTGGTGGATGTGGGCAGCAACACCGTGCACCTGCTCGTGGCCGAGACTGATGGAGTGCGGCTGACGCCGTTGGACGACGAGAGCGCACGGCTGCGCCTAGGGGCCGACGTGGTGCAGCAGGGGCGCATCACGCCGCAGAAGATCAGCGAAACGGTGGGCGTACTCAGCCAGTATGTGGCCCGGGCCAAGCAGCTCGGCGCCAGGAAAACAGTCCTGCTGGGCACCCAGGCCGTGCGCGCCGCGCAGAATGGCGACGAGCTCGCGGCGCGCATCAAGGACGCGACCAGGCTGACCCTGGACATCATTTCACCCCAGCTCGAGGCGCGCTTAGGCTATCTGGGCACCACGCTCGATTGCCCAGCCAGCGGCATGCAGCTGGTGGCGGACATCGGTGGCGCCAGCACGCAGATGCTGTTCGTTGATCAGCACGGCGTGGAGCATGGGAGCTGCTCAGCCGCCGTAGGCTCGGTGGTGCTTCCCACGCGCTTCATCCGGCACGATCCGCCCACCACCGAGGAGCGCCAGGCGCTGGAGCAGGAGGTGGAAGACCGCCTGCGGGAGGCGCAGCTGGGGGGTGGCGTCACGCCGGAGGGCGCGGTGCTCATTGGAGGCGTGGCTCGGCGGCTGCGGCGCGTGGCGCGCCTTTCGGCCGGGGCGCCATTGGTGCGCGCTTTCGTGGAGCGGCTGGCCAAGGTGGCCTGCGAGGTCTCGGCCGATGCGATGGATGTGCTGCAGGCCTGCCGCTATGAGGACGCGGATATGATCCGCAGTGGAGCCATCATCCTGCGTGAGGTGTTGCGCCTCACCGGCATGGAGTACTGCCAGGTGAGCGACAATGGTATCCGCGAAGGCGCCATTCTGGCGCTTACTCGGGGCGAGCGCATCTGACCCATGGCCCTGCAGCGCGATGGGCTGGCGGCCGCCGGAACCAGTTTGGCCGAGGCGCCCGATGAGGCGCAGAGCGCCTTCTTCAACCGCGAGCTGAGCCTCATTGAGTACCACTGGCGCCTGGTGGGCGAGGTGACGAACGTCGCGGTGCCGCTGTTGGAGCGGGTGAAGATGCTGGCCATCTGCGACTCCAACACCGACGAGCTGTTCATGACGCGCGTCTCGGGCCTGCTGGGTGAGCTGGAGGCCGGCGTGCCGGCACGCTCGCCCGATGGCCGCACCCCGGCCGAGCAGTTGGAGGCTATCGGCCAGGCACTGCGGCCCCAGATGGCAGAGTTTCGGCGCCTCTTTCGCGACGTGCTGCTGCCGGAGCTGGCCAAGACGGGCATTCGCATCGTGTCCTACACGGAGCTCACCCGGCCCGAGCGCCAGCGCCTGGATGCTTACTTCGAGCGCGAGATCTTCCCGGTGTGCACGCCGCTGGCCATCGACCCTTCACACCCCTTCCCCTTCATCTCCAACCTCAGCCTGAACCTGGCCGTCGTGCTGCGCGACGTAGATGGCACGCGTCGCTTCGCCCGCCTCAAGGTACCGCCCTCGTTTCCGCGGCTCGTGCGTGTGGAGGGGACCCGCGGCCGCGAGGTGCGTTTCATCTGGATCGAAGACCTCATCCGCGAGCACCTGAGCGCGCTGTTCTCGGAGCTGGCCATCGAGGAGGCGTCGGCCTTTCGAGTGCTGCGCGACGCGGACTTCGACGTGCGGGAGATCGAGGCGGGCGACCTGCTGGAGTGGGTGCGCGCCGGCCTGCAGAGGCGCCGGTTTGGGGAGGCCGTGGCGCTGGAGATCGACGCTCACACCAGCCCCGAGATGTGCGCGCTGCTCAGCTCGAACCTCAGTCTCTCACCCACTGAGGTGTACCCGCTGGATGGCCCGCTGAGCCTCGCTGACCTGTGGCAGCTGCACGAGCTGGACCGGCCCGAGCTGAAAGACCCGGCTTTCGTGCCGCGCGTGCCGGCCGGCATCGCCACCCAGCCGGACATCTTCTCCGCCATCCGCCAGGGGGACATCCTGCTGCACCACCCCTTCGATTCCTTCGATCCGGTGATCGCCTTCATCGAACAGGCAGCCAAGGATCCGGATGTGCTGGCCATCAAGCAGACGCTGTACCGTATCGGATTGAACTCGCCCATCGCCGAGGCGCTGCGCAGCGCGGTGGACAACGGCAAGCAGGTGGCCGTGCTGTTGGAATTGAAGGCGCGCTTTGATGAGGAGAACAACATTGGCTGGGCGGAGGAGCTGGAGCGTGCCGGCGTGCACGTGACCTACGGCTTTGCCGAGCTGAAGACGCACTGCAAGGTGGCCCTGGTGGTGCGGCGCGAGGCACAGGGAATTCGGCGCTACGTGCACATCGGCACCGGCAACTACAACCGCGCTACCGCGCGGCTGTACACGGACCTGGGGCTGTTCACCTGCCGCGAAGAGATTGGCGAGGATGCGTCGGACCTGTTCAACTTCCTCACCGGCTACTCGCACCAGGCCACCTACCGCTCGCTGCTGGTGGCCCCGGTCACTCTGCGGGAGGGCCTACGGCAGCGCATCGAGCGCGAGGTGGAGGCGCACCGGCGCGGCGGAGGTGGGCACCTCATCTTCAAAATGAACTCGCTGGTGGACCCGCGACTGATCCAGCAGCTGTACGGGGCGAGCCAGGTGGGCGTGCGCGTCGATCTCATCGTCCGCGGCGTGTGCTGCCTGCGGCCGGGCTTGCGGGGCCTGAGCGAGGGCATCCGGGTGGTGAGCCTGGTGGGGCGCTTTCTGGAGCACAGTCGCGTGTACTGGTTCCACAATGGGGGCGACGAAGAGGTGCTGCTCGGCAGCGCGGACCTCATGCCGCGCAACCTGGACTATCGGGTGGAGGTGCTGGTGCCCGTGGACGACGGCCACATCCGCGAGCAGCTCACCCGCATGCTACGCGGCTATTTGTGCGACACCGTGCAGAGCCACGACCTGCGGGCCAATGGTGGCTCGAGCGAGAGCCGTTCGGTGGGCCAGCGCCACGATATGCAGCGCTGGCTGGTAGAGCATCCACCTACCGCCCTGGACCACGCCGGCTGGTGCGCGGTAGAGCCAAGCCCCTCGGCATAGATGGATACGGCGGCCATTCACGGGTGCTTGCTGGTTCTCCGCCGGGTTGGCGCCGCCGGGGTAGCCACACTCGTGAACGGCCGGCTGTTCTCGGTGGTGGCTTGCACAGTGCCCGGCGGACGAGATCGGCGAACTCGATGCGAGCACGCATCCGAAACGACGCCGGCTGCCGCTGGAGGCGTAGATGGGGAGGGGTGGCCCGCCGCCGACATTGCCTGTGCATCTCCGAGTGCGGCCGGCCACGACCTGAGCCCTCGCCCCGGAGGCCTCACGAACCTCCTGGCGACGTCGCTTAGGCTCGCTTACTCGATGGTCTTGGTCGGCAGGGGGTTGTACACGGCGCCCAGGTGCAGGGCGAAAATCCAGTGCCACAGCAGCACGGCGAAGACCGTTTTCCCGCCCAGGTTGAAGCTGAACAGGCCGGGGTTGAACTTGGGGTAGAAGACAAACGGGACCATAAAGCCCAGGCTGAAGAGCGCCAGGGCGGTACCGAAGACGAAGGCTTTGCCCAGGTTGCCCCAGCCCGTATCCTTCCATGGCAGCAGTGGATGGATGACGATGACGAACATGAGCGTGAACACGATACCGTCCAGGTAGTGCATCGCGCCGCCCGTCACAAACTGCTCCATTGCGCTGCCCTTAGGCGAGTAGACGCCTCCGTTGGCGCGATTCCAATCCAGCTGGACGAGGTTGACCCCGGCCATCCAGTACCCGCAGATGGTGGCCACCTGCGTGGCGATGATTCCCGCCAGGATCCCCGCCGCTATGCGGTGCTGGCTGACCCAGTTGCGATAGGACGAAATGACCTCGTTCGATGACATCGTGGCTTGCAATCAATTCCTCCCTTGCGTGTTTGAGTAACGCCACATGACATGCCCGGCCCGTGAGCAGCCGCTCGGATTGGCCGCATTATCAACAGCCTTCCGCAAAAAGGCAAGGAGATGGCGAATCGAGGGTTCGCCGGCCCTGTTCGCCCCAAAAGTTTGGCCACGAAGCCATAAGCGGCCCTCGATCGACCCCCTGCTGCAGGTGCTTCGACTTGAACGACGTTCCCGGGAGACCCCACCCGGTCGCCGCGGCATGTTTACAGCCAAACTTCCAGGGGCGCCCAGGCATGCCGTCGATGGATGACTCGGAGCGCCGCTCTGAGGTGCTGGGCAATGCCGTGTGGAGCATCCTGGGCGGCGGCGCAGCCCAGCTGGAAGCGTCCACGGCCAGCCCGGAGTGGTGGGTGGATGATGCGCGCCTGAAGGCGGTGCGCATTGCGCTGCGACGGTTGCACGCGGCCGTGCAGGCAATCGGGCCATACGTTCAGCCCCGGCAGGCGCGAGCCCTGGCGCGCGAGCTGCAGCTGCCCATGCAGGCCCTGGGTGCCGTTCGGGATTGGGATGTGCTGGCGGCCGAGCTCGCGAGCGCCGTGGCTGAGGACGCCCGGCTGCATCGGGCGCTGGAACAGGCGCGCGAGGAGCGTGTGATAGCCCTGGCGGCCGCGCAGCGCCGCGTAGCTGGGGGCCGGCTGCGCCAGCTGCACTCGCACCTCTTCCGCTATGCCGCGACCTGCCTTCGCGCACCTGCCGAGGTGCTGGGCCCTGTGCTGCGCGCCGTGCTCAGCGGGCGATGCCAGCTGCTGGCCGAGCGGCTCGCCGCACTGGAATTGATCAGTGAGCCGCCCTCAGCCCGTGAGCTTGGCGCCGCCGGCCAGCCGGAGTCCGCGGACGACCAGCCTGACGTGGCCGGGCAGCCGGTGGCCACCGGCAGCGAGGCCAATCCAACCGGGCCCGAGCTCACTGGCCTGCCCGAACTGCACGCCGTGCGGCGCGCGGCGCGACGGTTGCGCTACGGGCTGGAGTGCTTTGCGCCGTGGTTGCCGGGGGCGGGCGGCGTGCGCAAGCGCCTGCGGACGGCGCAAGACGCGCTCGGCCGGCTCAACGATCTGGACATGCTGCGTCTCCGGCTGGAGCTGCTGCGACACGCCACCGCCGAGCCGGAAACGCGGGCTGCCCTGGCCACCCTGCGCGATCGCACCACCAAGCTGCTGCGGCGGCAGCTTGAGCACATTCGGCCGGTGCTGCGGCAACTGCGGGAGCCGCCGCTGATGGACGAGCTGTCACCGATCCTGAGCAGGAGCGATCCGGCCCTGCCGCGGCGTGAAGGCGAAAACTGAGAACTAACCGGTGAAGGGCGGCAACGCTGGTGCTTCGGACGGCTGCTCGGGGCGCGATCTGCTGTCGTCCGCCAGCTGCAGGCCCGAGCGGCGGAGCTCCTGGCGCAGCGTGGGAGGCATGGCCTCGGCGTGGGACAGGTGGGCGAACTCGTCGATGCGCTCCTGGCGGGTCTTTTGTGGGTACCAGCGCGCCAGCAAGCGCAGCAGCTCGTCGGCCGTTTCCACCATCTTGCCCTTGTCCGGGTCATACACGGACCACTGGCGCTGTGCGGGCGCGCCGTCGGGATCGTCCGGCACGGAGGGTGGCTCCCAGGCCGGGTCAGCGGGCACGGCTGCCGGCTGCCCGGCCAGTACTTCAAAGTGACTGCCGGCTGCCGCGGTACCGGCGCTGACCAAAAGCCGGGCCACCTCTGCCTGCCAGGCGCTCTGGTGGCTCTCCCACGCAGCCGGCGCGGTCTGCAGCCACTGCACCAGCTCCGCCGCGCGGGCCAGGGCCGCGCTCAGCTCGCTCACGGCGGCGTCATGCTCCTGGCGCAAGTCCGCGGCGTCGTGCGCGGCACGGCCCACCAGCTCACCCAGGGCAGCTTGGAGCGACTGTTCCAGGTGCTGCTGTGCGCCCGCGCAGGCCTGCACCAGCTCCCGCAACTGCTGCGCCAGCCGGTGTTTGGTTTCCCATAGCTGGCCGATCTCGCGAACGTTCTCCTCCTGCAGCGCTACGTGCGCCCGGCCCTCCACTTGCGCCAGCTCGGTGCGCGTGGTGGATAGCTGCCCATGCAGATCGTCCACCTGTTCGCGCGCCGCGCGCACGCCCTCCACCTCGTCCATACCGCCTGCTGTCGCCGTCACAACGGCCACTCGTTTGCCCAATGTGCACCCCCAATAGAACCGCTTCGTGGCAAAACTGCTATAACGCCCACCGCGGCGCACTCGTGCCGGCCCCAGGGCCGACGTGTCAGCCCTGGCGGGTCAGAAGACGCCACAGTGAGCTCCAGCGGTTCGGTTCCCGCACGCATCCCCGCATAGTGGCAAGCGCGCGCCGATAGCCTCCGGAGCCCGTATACTAGGCTGGCTGGCCGAGGTGGCGGAATAGGTATACGCGCACGTTTGAGGGGCGTGTGCCGCAAGGCGTATGGGTTCAAGTCCCATCCTCGGCACCAAGGGCTGAACGCGAGGGGCAGCCACCGAATGACCCGACGAAGCCTGCTACGACGGCCGTCCACAGGCCAACTGGGGAACGTGGCCTTCGGCGATATGCAGCGATTGATCGTGGGGTTCGGCTTTCGCTTGATGCGCACGAACACGGCAGCCATCACATCTACGAGCACCCGGGCATCCCGGAACTGGTCAATGTTCAGGAGGTGGGCGGCGAAGCCAAACCGTATCAGATCAAGCAGCCCTTGCGGCTGGTCGAGCGCCATGCGCTGAAACTGGAGGACGAGCCATGAACGATTACCACATCAACATCTTCTACAGCGAGCAGGGTGGCGGCTACGTTGCCGACATCCCAGACCTGGAGGCGTGTTCAGCCTTCGGGGATACGCCGGAGGCGGCTTTGGCTGAAGTGGATTCGGGCGAAGTCCGCCTGGCTAAAGGCGGCACACGACGCTGGCAAGCCAATACCCGAGCCGCGCTACCGGCCAGCCATCTATCAGGCGGTGTAGAGACGCTGTTCGCGCGCCGCTAGGCTCTGTGTGATGGGTGCCGCTTCGCGCCCGGCGCGTGCTCGGTGTGCATAGCCCCTCCCCGCATGATAGAGTCCGCAGAGTTGCCGCGTCGTGCCCCTCCCACGTGGGAGCCTGGGCCAGGGCCTGGTCATCATCGTGTCGCTGTGGCCGCGGAATTGTCGTGCCGGGACGTCCTCCCAGCCTCGGGACCAAGTAGTAGCGGAAGCTGGCGAATACGAGACTGGGGGTGCTACGCTTCGGGCACAGGTTGCTTCGAGGTATTGCCCCGCGGTCCCGTGTCGGGGCGAATAGCTCAGCTGGTCAGAGCGTCCGGTTTACACCCGGAAGGTCACAGGTTCGAGCCCTGTTTCGCCCACCGCAAGATCGTAGCCCGCTGAGGTGCCGCGGCTTTATTTGGATTTCGGCCGAAATGGTAAGCGGCCAGTTCGGAGCAGGAACGTGATCGGTAAGACAGCGATCACGCGAGCGATGTCTCCGATACCGGCAAAGTCAGCCGGGTTGCGGGTGAGCAGGACGGCACCGAGTTCGGCGGCGACCGAGGCGAGCATCAGGTCGATGCGTCGCGGTCGAGGATTTCGTCCCGAGTTTCGAACGGATGCAGCGATAGCCCCGTACAGGTGCGCGGCGCGAGCGGAGTAGGGAACGGGGTCGAATTCGCTGAGCACGGCCCGGTAGCGCTCTTCGTGGGCGGCGGCGATGAGTGGGTCCCGTATGGTGGATGCCGTAGGCCAGTTCCGCGACAGTGAGCGTGCTCACCGCCGCGGCCTCGGCCAACTCCGACATCTGGCTTGGGAATTCGATGACGCAGGAGGTGTCGAGCAGAGCCAGGGAGTGCTCAGGCACGGCTGTTCAGCGGGTCGTCGTCGACCATGTTGTCGGCGTCGCGAATATCTCGAAGCCACGCCCCGAGGTCAGCCGCGAGATTCTTGGCCGTCCGCCGCGCCGCGAGATCCTTGGTTTTGGGGAATATCGGTGGTCCGCCCACCTCAGCGTGCGGGACGACGTCGGCCACAGCGACTCCGTTCCGGGTCACGACGAAACTCTCCCCGGCCTCCACCCGATTGAGGATGCGCGCGTTGTTGTTCCTGAGTTCCCGCTGGGCGATGACGGTGACCATGAGCAGCATCGTAGCTCACTCGTAGCGCTGACGCGCATCAGCTCTCAGTGCGATCGGCGGCGCCACCACCAGCGGGCCGCGGTTCGCAGGAGGGTACGTACGACTTACACTGAACTGGACTTCCATACAACTCGAAACGCGCGTCGCTGATGGCGCGGGCGAGGTCAGGTTCCTGATCGTCGAACAGTAGGCCGACGATGTCGCCGAGGGCTTGCTTGCTCACGGTAGTGATGTTGTCGCCAACTGACGACGCAGTCCTGATTGAGCCGGTAGCGCGGCCCTACGGTGCGGCCTCAGGCAGCACGCCGCCACTATCGGAAGGGGTTTTGAACCAGGACACGACCGTACCGTTGGCCGTGATTCAAATCCTCCGACCAGCACACTGACGCGGCGAGCACGTTCGCTGCTGTCAGCATCATGCCATCCCAAAAGCTGACCTGCCACTGCTCCGCATTCTGGATCGCAGCCAAAACGTCCGCGGTTTGAGGTGCAAAGACTTCCCAGGCGGTCAGACCCAAGACGATACGGCCGGCCAGTTCTGTCGAAAGCACAGTGCTGCCTCGGTGCGTGAGCGTCACGTACAGCTCCTGAAGGACCTGGATGCTGATCGCCCCGGTCCTGGATGCCCAGAGATGCTGGATCAGTTGTCGAGCTGCACGGCCTTTGGCGCCCGCATCTCCAGCCTGGCAGCCGTAGACGAAGACGTTGGTATCGCAAAACTCAACGCTCATGCAGTTCGGAACGGGTCCAGGTAATGCCGGCTGGCGCCAGACGGAAGGTGGACTCGTCCATGAGTTGAAGGCTCTCGGCCATGACCTGGTTGTAGTGAGATTCACGCCGCACCCTGGCCTCAATGAGCTGCTTCACAAACTCCGATAAGGAGAGTCCCTGGTCTACAGCCAAGTGTTTGGCAGCTTGCACCGTGGCTTGAGGCAGCGCCACCGTCACATTCTGACTCGTTCTGTCACGTACCGCGTGTTCCACGCAAACAGTGTAACGCCCTGGCTCGCGCTCATGCGCCGCGTACAATGCCCAGGATGGGTGAGCCGCGCGCGAGCAGGCCGTACTGGCCGGATTACCCACTCCCCCGGAGCGACCTGCTGCCCTGGGGCTGGGCTGAGGACAAGCTGGCCAGCTCTCGCAACTACTTCATCTCCACCACCCGTCTCGATGGTGCGCCACACACTGCCATCGTCTGGGGTGTGTGGCTGGAGGGGAGCCTGTATTTCAGCACCGGAGCCAGCTCGCGCAAGGCGCGCAACCCGGCCCAAGAGCCGCGCTGCACCATTGCCACTGATCGGGCTGATGACGCCGTCATTCTTGAGGGAGAGGCGGAGCTGAGCGCGATGCCACCGGCGCTGCCGGCCATCTACGAAGCGAAGTACAACTGGGTGGTTGAGCCGGGCCTGGGACCACTGTTCGTTGTGCGACCGCGCGTCGTCTTCGCCTTTCGAGAGCAGGCCATGTCGGAGACCACCCGCTGGACCTTTGCCTGAGCTGAGCCGGCTAATCGAAAGCGGGAACACTGTGGCCGCGGTGGAGCGTCCACTGGTACGCTGGTGCGAAGCGAGAACAACAGGGCGGGGCCGTTTCGGAGCGCGCCAGGAGAGCACAGGTTCATGTCGGAAGCAGCACCATCCCAGGGCCGGCCGCGGCCCCGCTTTCGCACGGCGGAGGTGAGCCGGGTTCGCCGGTTGAGCTCACGCATGGTCAGCGTGACGCTGGCGGGGAGCGAGCTGGAGGACTTCCAGCCGCCGGCGCCCAGTCAGCACCTGAAGATCGTCTTTCCACGCCCGGGTGAGGCGCGGCTGCTGCTGCCGAACCCAGGCGAGCCGCCGGCGCCCGGCGCGGAGCGGCCGGTGATGCGCACCTACACACCCCGCCGCTACGACGCCGGGCGGCTGGAGCTCGATGTCGAGTTTTTTATCCATGGCGATGGGCCGGCGTCGAGCTGGGCAGCCCAGGCCAAGCCGGGGGATGCCGTGGCCCTTGCCGGGCCCGGCGGGCGGTTCCAACCGAATCCGGAGGCCGGCTGGTATCTGCTGGCGGCAGACGAAAGCGCCCTGCCGGCGCTGGAGATGATCCTCGAATCCCTGCCCGAATCGCTGCCGGCGGACGTGTACGTGGAGGTGGAGGCCGGCTTTGAGGAGCTGCCATTGCCGGCCGCGGCTGGCGCGCACGTCACCTGGCTGCACCGGCCGCCGGACGATGACCGCGCCGGTCAGCTGCTGGCGCAGGCGGTGGCCGCGGCGACCCTGCCAGCGGGTGCCGGGCAGGTGTGGGCCGCTTGCGAATCATCCGTGGCACGGAGCATCCGGAGGGACCTGCTGGGGCGCGGCGTCGTCCGCCCGGAGCACTTGATCACACGTGGCTACTGGAAGCGGGGCGAGAGCAACCACCCTGATCACGATTACGGTGAGGAGTGAGGGTAGGCCGGCTGCCGCCCGGTTCTTGACACACGGGCAAACCAACCGCCATGATGCAATTGTCGGACAATAAGACAAACTGACAAGACGAATGTATCGGACAAACCAACGGCGGCGCCGATCGAGTGTGCCGCGCCGGCTTGTCGGCCACCGGGCCGCGGCTGCGCGGTACCCAACGGCACAAAGGAGTGGAGGCAAATCATGCTGAGTGTCGAGCAGAACAAGATGCTGACCCAGACGAGCCGCGGCACGTTGATGGGCGAATTCCTGCGCCGCTACTGGTGGCCTGTTGCTGCCGAGACCGAGTTCGACGAGAAGGACGTGAAGCCGGTGCGGCTGATGGGCGAAGACCTGGTGCTGTATCGCGACAAGAGCGGCACGTACGGCCTGCTCGATCGCCAGTGTCCGCATCGGCGGGCCGACCTCTCTTACGGCTTCGTGGAGGAGTGCGGCCTGCGCTGCAACTACCATGGCTGGCTGTACGACGAGACCGGACGCTGCATCGAGCAGCCGTTCGAGGAGATCGCCCACCCGGAGGCGCACTTCAAGGACAAGATCCGCATCAAGGCCTACCCCGTGGAGGCCAAGGCCGGGCT
>JBOGTU010000150.1:0-4163 GCA_050695655.1 Chloroflexota bacterium
CTGCTGGCCGCGGCAGGTTGGCGCGGGCCAGCAGCGGCGATCTTCGCGCGGTACGCGCTGGTGTGCCATCAGCTGCCATCGCGCAGCTTCTTTCTGTTCGGGCAGCCCCTGGCCTACTGCGAGCGCAACACCGCCATCTACGGCAGCCTGGCCGTGGGCGGCCTCCTGTGGGCGCGGTTTGGCAAGCATGCGCCGCGGCTGCCTTTCTGGGCCTATCTGCTGCTCATCACGCCCATGGCGCTCGATGGCTTTACTCAGCTGTTCGGCTGGCGAGAAAGCACCTGGGAGTTGCGCGTCATCACCGGCACTTTGTTTGGCGTGGCCTCGCTGTGGCTGGCGCTGCCAGTGGTGGGCGATTACATGGGTTTGCTGGCGCTCCTGCTGCGCGGGCGCGAGCCAGCCGGGGCTGGTGCGCAGCGACATGTCCGCGTGGGATAGCCTGCTCTTTTGGCTGGACGCCGGCGTGTGCAGCCAGATTCCCACACATTCGTTCGTTGTCCAGGGCCTGCGCTTGCCCCTGTGCGCGCGGAACCTGGGCCTCTTCACCGGCTTTCTGTTGGCCGCCTGCCTCGCGAGCGCTGCAGCGCCGAAGGGTCGCCCAGGGGCCACTGGCACACAGTTCCACGCACGAGCCCGAAATGTGCAGGCCGAGCTGCTGGGGAGCCGCTGGCTCAGCCTGATGGCGCTGCTGCCGCTGGCGATCGATGGCGCCAACTCGGTGCTGGTGAGCTTCGCCGGCGTGGGCCTGTATGCGCCCAGCAATGCGCTGCGCCTGGCCACCGGGCTGCTCGCGGGACTAGCGCTGGGCGCCCTGGTGAGACCGCCACTGGGCCGCGCCGCGCCATGGCTGGCGGTTGGACTGGGGTTGCTGGCTGTGGCCTCGCCCTACCTGGCGCTGGCCTCGGCTGGCACGTTGGGAGCGCTGGCATTGGCGGCCGCTGCCGTGCAGCTGGCGCTCACCGTCGCGGCGCGGCGCCCTGCGCACGCGGCAGTGTTCGCGTGGCTGGGGGGCATGGCCGGCTTGCTGCTGCTGGCCGGGTTGGCGCACGGTACGATGTACGCCCTAGCGCTCGCGTAAACCGCCGATTTCGAACCCTGAGGCCCTGTCAGCCGAGCCGATGCTCGCGGTCCAGGAGCAGGCGCCGCACCAAATCGATCACGGCCAACAGGTCGGCGCGCAGGGCTGGCTTGTCTTCCGCGATCCATTGCCACTGATACATGCGGCGGATCACCTGCCGGGGCGACAGGGACTCGATCCAGCCCTGCCACTCTTCAATGCTCCGCTCGCTGAGCCGGGCTGAAACGGACCGCTCGCTCCCGAACCGAGCCGCGGAGTCATTCCACAGGTCCACGCCACATCCTCCGAACAGATTGCCGCTCGTAAGGCACTCAGCCGGCAGGCCGAGCCGGCGGCGCAGCAGGACTTCGCATATTTCATGCCCTTTTCGAAGGCAGCCAAGCAGGCCGGTAAGCCGAGTTCTGTATCCGCCTCACGGCGGCGGCAACCATCTCTCTCGGGCACCCGTTGCCGGGTGCCTCCAGCAACCAACCCGGGGCGTACGGCGGGCCACCAGCCCCTGCTCGGTCTTGCTCCGGATGGGGTTTGCCGCGGCCAGCCGGTCGCCCGGCTGCCGGTGAGCTCTTACCTCGCCATTTCACCCTTACCCGCGCTGGCGAGCAGCGCGGGCGGTATGTTTCTGTGGCACTTTCCTGGGGTCACCCCCACTGGGCGTTACCCAGCATCCTGCCCTGTGGAGCTCGGACTTTCCTCGATCCCGCCACCCAAAAGCAGCGGGCGCGCGGTTGCCTGGCCTGCTTAGCCTGCACAGCATAGCGCGCGCTGTCCAGGATGTGCGCCCCGCCGAGTGCAGCGGTGGCCCTGCTGCCGAATGAGCGTGAATTCGTGAAGACGATACGCGGGCCGGTTAGATGCGAAGAGGCTTGGTGGCAGCGAGAACTGCCTCCGGCTGCTCCCTCCAGATGGGTGGCTGCACATCGATGTACAGCTCGATCTCGTTGCCGTCGGGGTCGAGCACGTACAGGCTGTGGGTCACCGTGTGGTCGCTGGCACCCATGATCTGCACGTCGTGCGCCACCAGGTTGGCCAGCACCTCGCGCAGCTCATCGTCCGTTTCACCAACTTTGAGGCCGAAGTGGTACATACCCACGCGCCGCCCTTCGGGAATAGGTGTCGCATCTTCTCCTACCTCGATGAGCAGCAGCTCGTGATGAGTGCGGCCGCCGCTGTTGAACGCCGCCGCCGACGAGCCCCGGTAGGAAGGCCCAATTTCGTGGAACCCGAGAATGTCCCCATAGAAGTGGCGCGAGCGCGCAACGCTGTGAACGTACAGCACCACGTGGCCCAGTTCCTTGATCGCCATGCCATCCTCTCCTTCGGCCGGCACGCTCCGCGCCCGCCACCTTGCCTTTGCCAAAGATCATAGCTGGATGATGCGTCCCGGCACATCGCCGCAAGGCCTCCCGCATCGGAGCGCGAGCAACGCTCCACCGAAAGCTCGCGGCGGCCGCGGGGAAGTGTGTGCCGAAACCTTCAGCCGGGAACGGCGGTGACCAGGCAAAGGATGCCGGGCGTGCGGCTCAATCCTGTGGCAGATTGCAAACGCTACCGCGAAGCTCAAAACGTAGGATTGGCAGGTCATGAGCGTGTCTGGAGAGGTTGAGTTTGGCGCTGGGCTGCACGGCATCGTGCAGGGGGATGGCCGGCGAGGCGTGGCCGTCATCAGCCATGGGGCCGGGCGTGGGATGGATGCGCCACTGCTGGAGCGGACAGCTGAGCGGCTGGCCGAGTTGGGCTTGGCGTCACTGCGCTGGAACTTCGGCTACCTGGGCAAGCGCCCGGCACCTTCGGCCGGTGGCAAGCGCGAAGTAGAGGAGCTGCGGCAGGCGATCGCGTTGATGGCGGAGTACGGCCGGCCGATCCTCATCGGCAAGTCGTTTGGCGCGCGCGTCTCCAGCTATGTGGCGGCCGGTCGGGACGATCTGGCTGGGCTGGTGTTCTATGGCTTGCCTCTGCAGGGCCTGGGCAGGAATGCCAGACCGCGGGACTGGTCCCACTTGGAACACATCGCGGCGCCCATGCTGTTCATCACCGGCAACCACGACGCACTGTGCCCCCTGGAGCGCCTGGCCGAAGTGCAGCGGCCGATCGCCCCGGCCTGCACCAGCGTGGTGGTGCAGGGCGACCATTCCTACAAGCCGCGCGGCGAGGCCGAAGCGCTGGAGCACTGCCTGATGTGGGTACGCGAGCTCATCTCCGCTCCATAGCGGTGTACCCTAAGCCTCATGAAGATCGGGCTCGCGGGGCTGGGCCACAGCGGGCGAGCCATCGGGCGCCGGCTGGTGGGCGCCGGCTACCGCGTGGTGGGCTACGACCCGGACGTTGCAACGGCCGCGACGTCGGGCCTGCGAACGGTGGAGTCCGCGGCGCGGCTGCACGATGAGTGCACCATCCACCTGGTTGCCGCGGACGGGCACGAGGGTTGCCAGTTGCTGGAGGAGCTGCTGCTGATGTCCCCTGGGGCGTCCGCCACCATGTTCATTGCCGGCGCCATCTCGGCGGAGGAGGCTCACGCCTTCGCCCTGGCCGCGGAGGGAGCTGGCATCGACCTGGTGGACGCACCGATCGTGGGGGGAATTGATGCCATTGAAGCCGGCACCGCCGCCGTGTTCGCCGCTGGTGACGAGGCAACGGTGAGGCGCCATCAGGACATCCTGGGTCTGTTCGGCTCAGTGTTGTATGTGGGCCAGGCCGGGTCCGGGCAGGTGGCACGAACGGTGAACGACCTGGTGTACTGGTCTAACACGCTGGCCATTTACGAGGCCTTTTCCGTAGCGCGCGCGTGTGAAGACGATGTATCGCGCATTCGCGAGGCGGTGCTCCAGGCCAACGGCGCAAGCGTGGCGCTGCGCGACTGGGGCCGGGAGCGCGCGGCCGAAGCAGCGGCCGAAACCGGCGCCGCGCTGGACCTGGCGCGCGCTCTGCAAGTGGATACACCGTTTCTCGATCGGGCGCGCGAGCTCCTAAACCGCGTTACTCAAGATCAGCTGTCCGGCCTGTTCAACCTTGGCATCGCTGACCTGCGCGGCCCACGCGTCCCCGCCAGTGCGACAGCCCCGATTGTGCCGCCGGGGCAACCGGAGGG
>JBOGTU010000151.1:0-25003 GCA_050695655.1 Chloroflexota bacterium
CTTATGCGCTCAAGCCTCCAGCCGCTCTTCTGGAGAACCCTGACCATCTGTTCTCCTGTGACTCTTGGGGTCTTCGGCATTCGGTTGCATGATTGTACACAGGCAGCCAATCTCCTTTCCGTAAGCATGGTCACGCCGCGTGAATACCGCATCAAGGCCCGCAACGTTCACATGGCCGAAGTCTCGGCGGACAAGGCGCACTTGAGCCGCGCCGATCTCGCCTTGGTCGATTCGCTGGAAGGCGTGCCGTTCGTGCCGTTGAAGCGCAACCAGGACGGGCGGGAATCGCCGCCGAGCGGTGGGAGAGGACGTGACGCTGCTTCCAGTTTCCCACAGGGCGACTCCGTGCGCCACCATTCATGAGTTGAGCCTTGAACCGTCTGGCGGTAATCCAATGCCTAACCGCGGAGACGTCTTACAGCGGCCGGGGCCTCATCCCGTGCTGGGAGTCACAGTGCGGACCATCCCAGTCGTTGTGCTGGCCCCCTGGCGCATCTTTGGGCGCGTCGCTCCCCGATCACAGCTACTTCGTTGGGCAAGTGAGTCTATGGGAAAGCTCGCTTTTACAGGGCTTTGCACCTTTACGCGGAAAAGGGGGCTACTCAAGTTGCAATCCCCTAATCTGCACCTTTTCTCAGGCGAAAGCTTGCTGGCCTTGTTGCCAGAACACCGGCTCAATGAACCTCGCTTACAGCTAATCCCGGCCAAATGTTCTATCATGGGCGGACATGGCAGGGAAGCTCAATGCGCCGGCGGAGCTGGATCTGTACGCGGTGCTGGGGGTGGCCCGAACGGCGGATGGTGAGGCCATTCGGCGGCGCTACAAGGAGCTGGCCAAGCGCTTTCACCCGGACCTGAACCCCACGGCGGACGCGACGCCGCGCATGAAGGAGCTGAATGATGCCTACGCCGTGCTGGGCCACCTGCAGCGGCGGGCAGCATACGACAGCGTCACGGCGCCGGCTGGGTGGTGGGGCGAGACGGAAGAAGAGAGCGAAAACGCTGGCGTCGGGCTGCGCAGCTACCAGCCGGGGCTGGACAATGAGCTCTCCATGCGGGAAGCGCTGGCCCGCAAGCACTCGGCCCGCGAGCTGCTGGTGCGCAAGGCCCGCTACCGTGTCTACGAGGTGGCTTCGCTCGACCAATCACTCTGGCACGCGGTCGCTGTGGACTCCGGCTGCCGTTGCCAGGACGCGGCTGGCCCTGCCGGCCCCTTTGGCTGCAAGCACTGGTACGCTATGGAGTCCTTCCGGAACAACGGCGACAAGCCCGTTGATACGCGCCGCGGCTAACACGGCGTTTCCCAAGGAGCGCGGGCGACTCCGCAGCGCAGGGGCAGCCCTCACGCTGCTCTCGATGTTCATGGGGCAAGGATTCCGAGAAGCCCTGATTCACTCGGCGGACGAGGCGTTTCAGCGCGCCCGGCCGAACAGTCGGCAAACGCGCAACTGGAAGCTGGAGGCTTACTCCAGGTAGTCTTTGAGCTTGCGGGAGCGGCTGGGGTGGCGCAGCTTCTGCAGCGCTTCGGCCTCGATCTGGCGGATGCGCTCGCGGGTCACCGAGAACTCGCGGCCAATCTCTTCCAGGGTGCGGTTGCGGCCATCCTCCAAGCCGAAGCGCAGCTCCAGCACCTTGCGCTCGCGACTGGTGAGCGAATCCAGCACGTCTGAGATCTGCTCCTTGAGCAGCTGGCGCGAAGCAGCGTCCACCGGGCTGAGCGAGCTGTGGTCCTCAATGAAGTCGCCCAGCGAGCTGTCCTCTTCTTCGCCGATAGGCGCCTCCAGCGACATGGGCTCGCGGAAGATGCGCATGATCTCGCGCACCTTCTCCACCGTGATCTCCATCTCGTTGGCGATCTCCTGCGGGGTGGGCTCGCGGCCCAGCTGCTGCAGCAGGTTGCGCGCGGAGCGGTTGAACTTGCTCATGGTCTCCACCATGTGCACGGGGATGCGAATGGTGCGCGCGTGGTCGGCCAGGGCCCGGCTCACCGCCTGCCGAATCCACCACGTGGCGTAGGTGCTGAACTTATAGCCGCGGTGGTAATCGAACTTCTCCACCGCGCGGATGAGGCCGATGTTGCCTTCCTGGATGAGGTCCAGCAGCGACATGCCCCGCCCAACGTACTTCTTGGCCACGCTTACCACCAGGCGCAGGTTGGCCTCGGTCAGATGCTTGCGGGCGCCCTCCGCCTCGGACATGATCTGCGGGTCGGGCTCGGCGCCTTTGTCCAGCTCCATTTCGCCGCGCTCGATCTTCTGCGCGAGGTCTACTTCCTTTTCGGCAGTGAGCAGCGCCACTTTGCTGATTTCCCGCAGGTATAAGCGGACGGAGTCGTCGAGGTCCTCGCGGTCCATTTCGACCACACTGACGGTGTGCTCGGCAATGACCGCGGTTTCATCGGTGATACGCCCCGACCAGTCGCTGATTGTCGGTTCCGCCCAATCGCTGTCGAGGTGTTTGGGCATGTCGCCCAGGTCCACGTGTACGTGAGTGACCACCTCAGCATGGGTGGTTTCGGTAACGACGCTCGTCCTCATGACAGTCCTTGCATATCAAACTGGAGGTATAGCGCGCAATCGGCTGAACCGCCATAACGCGTGACCACGCCCTTGTGAGATCATCTCGGGGGTGGCGCTGAGCGCCCGATGCACTGCGTCAGAGTAGCACAAGCAAGCGCGATTGCATAGAGGGCAAATCAGGGCACTTTTCACGAGTCGATCAGGCCCTCCATCTCCTCTAAAAGTACCTGGAACTGGGCCAGCGCCGCCTCCACCGGCGCGGCCGTCGTCATGTCCACGCCGGCGGCGCGCAGCAGATTGATGGGGTAGTCTGATCCGCCGGCGGAGAGGAAGCGGTGGTAGCGCTCCACGGCCGGCTGGCCCTGCTCGATGATGCCCCGGCTCAAGGCCGTGGCGGCGGAGATGCCGGTGGCGTACTGATACACGTAGAAGGCGCGATAGAAGTGCGGGATACGCGACCATTCGAAGGCGATCTCGTCATCGATCGTCACCTCGGGCGCGAAGTAGCTGGTCACCAGCTCGCGATAGAGCCGGTTCAGCGCCTCTGAGGTGAGCGCCTCGCCCCGCTCGGCCAGAGCGTGCGCTTCGGCCTCGAAGTGGGCGAACATCGTCTGGCGGAAGAGGGTGCCACGGTACTTCTCCAGCTCATTGTTCACCAGCGAGCGGCGCATGTCCGCGTCCTGCTCGCGCGCCAGCAGGTGATGCGTGAGCAGAGCCTCGTTGGTGGTGCTGGCGACCTCCGCCACAAACAGGCTGTAGTCGGCATAAGCGGGCGGCTGCGTGTGATGGGTGAACCAGCTGTGCATGGAGTGGCCAAGTTCGTGCGCCAGCGTGTAGGCGCCATCGAGGTCGTCCTGAAAGTTCATCAGGATGAAGGGCTGCGTGCCGTACGAGCCGCTGCTGTACGCGCCGCTGCTCTTGCCGGGCGTTTCGTAGACGTCGATCCAGCGCGAGGCGAAGCCGCCGGCCAGCACCCGGCCGTACTCGTCGCCCAGCGGCGCCAGGGCGCGCAGCACATCCTCTCGCGCCCGCTCGAAGGGCACCACCCGCTTGGCCTCGGGTACCAGCGGCGCGTACACGTCCCACAAATGCAGCTCGGGCAGACCCATGGCCCGCTTGCGCAGGCGCAGGTAGCGATGCAGCAGGTCTAGGTGGCCCTCCACGGTTTCCACGAGATTGCTGTACACGCTCAGCGGGATAGCCTCGGGGAAGAGCGCGGCCTCCTGCGCGGAAGCGTAGTTATGGGCGCGAGCGTAGTAAATGTCGGCCTTCACGGCGGTTGCATAGGTGGCGGCCAGTGTGTTGCGATAGCGCGCGTAGGTGGCGTAGAGGCCGCGGAACGAGTCCTCGCGCACGCGGCGATCGGCGCTTTGCTGAAAAGGGATGTAGCGGCCGTGGGTGAGCTCCACCTCGTGACCATCGGCATCGCGGATGACGGGGAAGGTCATATCCGCTTCGTGCAGCAGATCGTAAATGCGAGCGGCGCCCGCGCCCACCTCGGAGCCCTGTGCCAGCAGCTCTTCCACCTCCGTGCTGCGCACGTGCGGCTTCTGGCGTAGGGTGCTCCGCAGCTCGTGCGCATACTGTGCGAGGCCGGGTGCCTGCGCCTCGAATGCCTGCACCGCGGCATCGTCCAGGGCGACGATTTCCGGGGTCATGAAGGCGGCCGCTGCATCGAAACGCGCGTACAGGCCGTTGACCCGATCGTGGGCAGCCTGGGCGGCGGCGTTGGTGGTGTCCTCGTCGTGGCGCATGTGCGCATAGCTGAACAGCTTGTCCAGCAGCACCTTCAGCTCATCGCGCAGGGCCAGGCAGGCCAGCAGGTCCTTCGCCGAAGCGCCCAGGCGACCGGCGTAACCGGCCAGCTCCTCCAGCCGCCCCTCCAGCGCGGCGAAGTCCGCGCCCCACGCGGCGGGGGTAGCGTAGATGCTCTCCAGGTCCCAGGTGTACTGCCGGGCAATGTCGCCACGCTGTGGCAGGCCGGTGGGAGGCATGACCATAAGTGACCACAAGTATGGAAGCACGCGAAGGCAGCCGGGAGCCGTGGGCAGCTATACTCCAGCGGTTCTCGACATGGATGTAGCAGAAGAGCGCGAGCAGCTGCTCGCTTTGCGGCGCCGCATTTCGGACATCCTGGTGCGCCTTTGACGTTGCTGCTAAAGAACGGGAGCTAGTCGAGCTCGACCGACAAGCCGCGGCGCCCAACTTTTGGGACGACAACCGCGCCGCGCAGGGGGTGATGGGGCGCATCTCCGAGCTGCATGAGCAGACCGATGCGTGGCGCGACCAGGCGAGCCAGGCCGAGGAGCTTGTGGGTCTGCTGGAACTGGCCGCCGCCGATGACGACCACGCCCTCGCCGAAGAGATCAGCGGCCAGGCCACGGAGCTGGTTGCCCGGGTGGATGGGCTGGAGTTTCAGCTGCGCCTCAACGGACCCTACGACCATCATAGCGCCATCCTGGCGGTGCACTCCGGCGCTGGCGGTATCGACTCCCAGGACTGGGCGGAGATGATGCTGCGCATGTACCTGCGCTGGGCCGAACGGCACCACTACAAATCCGAAGTCGTGGATACATCCGAGGGCGAAGAGGCCGGCATCAAGAGCGCCACCGTGCAGATCAGCGGGCGCGACGCGTACGGCTACCTCAAGTCCGAGCGGGGCGTGCACCGGCTGGTGCGCCTCTCGCCTTTCGATTCCGCGCACCGCCGCCACACCTCGTTCGCGCTGGTGGAGGTGCTGCCCGAGGTGGACGACGATGTGGAGGTGACGATCGATCCCCAAGACCTGCGCATCGACACCTACCGCTCCACCGGCGCCGGCGGCCAGCACGTGAACAAAACCGACTCCGCCGTGCGCATCACCCACTGGCCCACGGGCGTCGTGGTCACCTGCCAGAACGAGCGCTCGCAAACGCAGAACAAAGAGGTAGCCATGCGCATACTGCGCTCGCGCCTGCTGGAGAAAAAGCTGGAGGAGCAGGCGGCCGAGCAAGCCAAGCTCAAGGGCGAGCATCACGCGGCCGACTTTGGGAACGCCATCCGCTCCTACGTGCTGCACCCCTATAACATGGTGAAGGACAACCGCACCGGGGAGGAAACGTCCAACACCCAGGCCGTGCTCGATGGCGATATCGATGCGTTCAGCGAGGCGTATTTGCGGCACACCCTTGGCGGCACGTCATAGAACAGGCGGGTCATTCGTTGCTAGAATTGCCCAGCTTTCCGCCCACAAGGGGTCTGCATGATCGTCCTCCAGGGGGTGAGTAAGACCTACCCCAACGGTGTTGCCGCGCTGCGGGACATCTCTATCGACATCCCAGAGCGCGAGTTCGCGTTTTTGGTCGGCCCCTCGGGCGCCGGCAAGTCCACCTTCATCAAGCTGCTCATTCGCGATGAGGTAGCCAACAAGGGCCGCGTATTCGTGAACGGGCAGGATGTGGGGCGGCTGAAGCGCCACCAGGTGCCTCACTTCCGCCGCAAGGTGGGCGTGGTGTTTCAGGATTTCAAGCTGCTGCCCTACAAAACCGTGCGGGAGAACGTGGCGTTCCCGCTGCAGGTCCACGGCATCCTGGATTGGAAAGTCATGAACCCGCAGGTGGAGGCGTGCCTGGAGATGGTCGGCCTGCCGGACTGTGCCGAGCGCTTCCCCACACAGCTTTCCGGCGGCGAGCAGCAACGCGTGGCCATCGCCCGCGGGCTCATCCACCATCCACTGCTGCTCATCGCCGACGAGCCCACCGGCAACCTGGACCCAGATACCGGCTGGGAGATCGTGCAGCTGCTGATCAAGATCAATGCCTTCGGCACCACGGTGCTCATGGCTACGCACAACCGCGAGGTGGTGGACATGCTGCGCCGCAGGGTCATTCACATCGACCATGGGGCGCTCGTGCGGGACGAGCATGAGGGGGCGTATCACGCGGCCTGACATCGTGCTCCACGCCTGCAAAAGCGGGCTCCAACATGTGAACCGCAACCGGCTCATGAGCATCTTTTCGGTGGCCACCAGCGCCGTCATGCTGCTCATGCTGGGCTCCTTTCTGGTGATGGTCGCCAGCCTCAATGTCACCCTGCGTGCCTTGGAGCAGAAGGTGAACGTCGTCGCCTACCTGAAGGATGGGGCGGACCCGGCGGCGGTGCAGACGCTGCACGACAGCCTGCTGGAGGATGCGCGCGTGGCATCCGTCACACTTGTCACCAAGCAACAGGCGCTGGTGCGGATGCAGCAAACGCTCGGCTCCCAAAGCAAACTGCTGGCGCAGCTGGGAGACAACCCCTTGCCGGCGAGCTTTGAGATTGCGCTCAAGTCCGCCGGCTCCGCGCCCCAGATCGCGCAGCTGGTGCAGGGCGACCCCGCTGTGGAGAGCGTGGACTACCAGCAGAGCGTGGTGGACCGGCTGCTGGCCATCACCGGCTTCTTGCGGCTGGCCGGGCTGGGCCTGGTGGTGGGGCTGGCCGTCATCGCCCTGTTCATCATCATCAACACCACCCGCATCGCCGTGTACGGGCGCCGCCAGGAGATCGAGATCATGAAGCTGGTGGGCGCCACGGACTGGTTCGTGCGCGGGCCATTCCTGTTCGAGGGGATGGCGCTGGGATTCCTGGGCGCGGTAGTGAGCTGCTGCTTGCTGGCGGCCAGCTACCGGCCCATCATCGCCAAGATCTCCAGCCTGCTCACCTTCCTGCCGCTCGACTTCGACCCACTGCTGCTGCCCAAGTTGCTGGGGGTGGTGCTGGGCGGGGGCCTGGCTGTGGGCGCCGCCGGCAGCTACATCTCGGTCCGACGCTTTCTGGACGTGTAGGGCCCGGCCTACCCTTCAGTTTTCGTGGACCCCAGCCGATGGTGAAAGGGATATGGATGTTTCCGCCCTGTCGGGGGTTATCGGCGCGCTGAACTCGGGCCTCGCCGCTGCCAATGCGCAGCAGTCGTCCGTGATGTCCGTGCTGAAGAACTCCATGGATACGCAGGACAGTGTGGCCCTGCAGCTGATCCAGGCCATCAATGTCCCCGGCCTGGGTCAGAACATCGACGTCCGCGCCTGACACTCGGCTTCTCCCGCGGCCGCCTGGGCGGCGGTCCAGCGCGCCTTCTGTGAGCGGCGCACAGCCTGATTGGTGAGCTGGTAGTCCGAGAGAAACGCCCTTCGGAAGCCGGCGAACGCACCGGCCGCGATGGCCGCGCGAGCGCCCTCCATGAGGCGGAGTAGGAAGCGCAGGTTGTGCAGCGTGGCCAGGCGCAGGCCGAGCGTTTCCTCCACGTTGAACAGATGGTGCAGGTAGGCGCGCGAATAGCCGCGGCAGGTGGGGCAGTCGCAACCCTCCTGAACGGGCACGTCCGCCGCGCGGCAGGCGGCGTTGCGGATGTTCAGCCGGCCGGTGGTGGTGAAGAGGGCGCCATTGCGGGCGATACGCGTAGGCAGCACGCAATCGAACATGTCGACGCCCCGCGCAACGCATTCCAGCAGGTCCTCGGGTGAACCCACGCCCATCATGTAATGCGGCGCAGGCGCGGGCAGGCCAGCCAGCGACGCTTCGAGCAGCTCATAGGTGCGGCCTTTCTCTTCCCCTACGCTCAGCCCGCCGATGCCGTAGCCGGGAAAGTCCATGTCCGCCAGCCGGCGCGCGCTGGCCAGCCGCAGGTCCTTGAACAGGCCCCCCTGGCAGATGCCGAAGAGCGCCTGGTCCGCACGGCGGTGGCTGGCCTGGCAGCGGGCAGCCCAGCGGTGGGTGCGCTCTGTGGCATCGGCCGCGTAGGCGCGATCCACATCGTGCGCAGGGCACTCGTCAAAGCACATGGCGATGTCGGCCCCCAGCAGCTCCTGAACTTGCGTGGCGCGTTCCGGCGAGAGCGTGACCAGCGAGCCATCGAGGTGCGAAGTGAACTGCACCTCGTCCTCATTGACGCGGCGTAGCCGAGCCAGGCTGAACACCTGGAAGCCGCCGCTGTCGGTGAGCAGCGCGCCCGGCCAGCGCATGAAGTGGTGCAGCCCACCCAGCTGCGCGATCAGCTCGGCGCCGGGCCGCAGCAGCAAGTGGTAGGTGTTGGCCAGGATCATGCCGGCGCCCACCGCCAGCAGCTCCCGCGGCGAGGCAGTGCGAACGGCAGCGTAGGTGCCCACCGGCATGAAAGCCGGCGTAGGCAGGCTGCCGTGCGGCGTGTGCAGCGTACCCGCGCGCGCCTGACCATCCACCGCCTGGATGGTGAAGGTGACCGGGGGCGCTGCTACCGCGGCTCGCCTTCGCGGATCGTCTGCTCCAGCGTGGTGATGCCCCGGCGCACGGTTTCCACCGTTTTCAGCATGTGGCTCTCCAACGCCCGCAGCACCTCCAGCGCATACTGGTCTGCCCCGGCGCGAATCTCGTCCGCCTGCTGATCCGCGCGGCGGAGAATGGCTTCCGCCTGGCGATCCGCCTCGATCACCGCCTGGTCCTGGCGCACCATCTGGGCGGCGCGCTCCTCGGCTTCGTGCACTATGCGCGCGGCCTCCGCGTCGGCCTGCTGGGTGATGCGCTCGCGGTCCTGATTGACGCGCCGAGCGGATTTGATCTCCTCCGGAATGACCACGCGCATCTGGTCCAGCACGTCCATGGTCTCATGCTCGTCCACCACCACGCGCGAGGAGAAGGGCACCTTTTGCCCGGCGTTGATGATGGCCTCGATGCGGTCCACCAGGTAGAGAATGTCCATATGGCTGTTCAGCTCGAAAACTTCTGCTGCAGTGCCACGGCTACAGCCGGCGGCACCAGGTCGTTGAGATCAGCCCCAAGTGAGGCGATCTCGCGGATGAGCGTAGCGCTGATAAAGCTGTAGCGCTTGGAGGTGATGAGGCACACCACCTCGCAGTCCGGCCAGAGCTCGCGGTTCATGTGTGCCATCTGGAACTCATTTTCGAAGTCTGACACAGCCCGCAGCCCGCGCACCAAGACCCGCGAGCCGGCCTCCTTCAGATAGTGCACGGTGAGGCCATCGTACGCTTCCACGCGCACATTGGCGATGTCGCTCATGGCCTGGCGCGCCAGCGCAACGCGCTCTTCCACGGAGAAGATGACATTTTTGCTGGGCCGCGCGGGCAGCGCGACGATGAGCTGGTCAAACAGGCGAGCCGCCCGTTGCGCGATGTCCAGGTGGCCATTGGTGAACGGGTCGAAGCTGCCGGGATAGACCGCCGTGGTCATGCCGGCTCGACACGGTAGAGCGAAATGGTGGTGTCCCCGTGGCGGCGGCTCTTCAACAGTCGCAACTGTTCGATAGCCTCCGGTGCCGGAACCCGGCTGGCGTGTTCAATAGCTACCAACCCCCGCTGCCGGACGAGGCCCCGGCGGGCAATCTCGGCCAGCACTGGAATCAGCCCAACGTCCGCGTAAGGCGGGTCGGCCAAGACCAGATCATACAGCCCACTCAGGCTGGGCAAGGCCGCTTCCACGCGCCGCCGCACTACCGTGGCCCGGCTGGTCAGCCGTGTGTGCTCCAGATTGGCAGCGATGAGCCGCAGGGCTTCCGGATCGTTCTCCACGAGCTCCGCCGCCGCCGCGCCCCGGCTGAGCGCCTCAATGGCGAGCGCCCCAGTGCCGGCGTACAGGTCCAATACCCGCGCGCCATCGACCTCCACGCCGATCATGTCGAACAACGCGCCACGCACCTTGTCCGACGTGGGCCGAATAGGCGAAGGGCCGTTGCGGCGTGCGCGCGGGCCGCGCAGCGCATGCCCCTTCACCTGGCCGGCGATCACTCGCATGAGAGCCGCGTGGCCGAGACCGCTATGACCATTCCTCCTAAGACAGCTCCGAGTCCTGGTGCCATAGCTGCTCCATGCGCCCGCGCAGGCCGGGCTGTTCCGCCAGCGTCGGGTCACCATCCAGCAGCGCGTTGGCCAGGCGCCGGCTGGTTTCGATGAGCTCAGTGTCCGTGAGCTTGGCTACACGCAGGTTCGGCAGCCCGCTCTGGCGCGTGCCGAAGAGATCGCCATAGCCGCGCAGCTCCAGGTCCACCTGGGCGAGCCGAAAGCCGCTCTGCGTTTCCTCTATAGCCTTGAGGCGTGGGTTGGTGGCGGCGCCGGGCGCATCACTCAGAAGAATGCAGTAGGACTGCTCGCTGCCCCGGCCCACCCGGCCGCGAAACTGGTGCAGCTGTGACAGACCAAAACGCTCCGCCCCCTCAATCGCCACGACGGTGGCGTTTGGGACGTCGATCCCCACTTCAACCACCGAGGTGGAGACCAGTACCTGAGTCTGGTTGGCGGCAAAGGCCGCCATCACCTCTTCCTTCTCACGGCTCTTCATGCGGCCGTGCAGCAGCCCCAGGCGCAGCGTAGGGAAGATGCGCTGCCGCAGCCGCTCATATTCTGCCGTGGCGGCCCGCGCCTCCATGCGCTCGGATTCATCCACCAGTGGGTAGATGATGAAGGCTTGGCGCCCCTGCTCCACCTGACGCCGGATGAAGTCGTACGCCCGGCCCCGCTCCTCGGGGTTGAACCAGCGCGTTTTAACGGGCAGCCGCCCGGGGGGCATCTCATCAATGACGGAGATGTCCAGGTCGCCGTAAATGGTGAGGCCCAGGGTTCGAGGAATGGGCGTGGCCGTGAGCACCAGCACGTGCGGATTGAACCCCTTCTGCCGCAACCCCTTGCGCTGGTCCACGCCAAAGCGGTGCTGCTCGTCCACGACGGCCAGCCCCAGGTGTTCCAGCTCCACGCCCTGCTGGATGAGCGCCTGCGTGCCCACGGCGATGCTGGCCGAGCCATCCTTCAGCGCGCGCAGTGTGTCAGCGCGGGCACGGCCCTTCACAGCGCCAGTCAGCAGGCGCACCACGGGAGCGTGAAAGGCATCCCCATTCAAGCGATCCAGCAGCGCCGTGATGGAGTGGTAGTGCTGCTCGGCCAGGATCTCCGTGGGCGCCATGAGCACGGCCTGGAAGCCGCTGGACACCGCTGCCTGCATGGCGAGCGCAGCCACCACGGTTTTGCCCGAGCCCACATCGCCCTCGATGAGGCGGTTCATGGGGCGGCCGCTGCGCACGTCAGCCAGCACGTCATCCAGGGCGCGGCGCTGTGCCTCAGTCAAGGTGAACGGCAAGCGGCCGAGCAGATCCTGGACCCGCGTGTCCTCCAGCTTGAAGCGAGGGCCTGGCTCACGCTGCCACTCCCGCCGCCGCTGCAGCACCGTGAGCTGGATGAGGAACAGCTCGTCGAACGCCAGCCGGCGCTCCGCCGCCAGGCGCGTGTCCCACGTGTCGGGAAAGTGGTACTGCGCGGTCGCCTCCGCCAGGTTCATGAGGTTGGCCGCGCGGCGCACCTCGCCCGGCAGGAACTCCACCAGGAGTTGGGCAAAGGTGTCCACGCAGCGCTTCATGAGGGTGCGCAGCGCCTTGGGCCGCAGGCCCTCGGTGAGGCGGTACACGGGCACCAGGCGCCCGGTGTGCAGCAGATCGTCGTCGGTTACCAGCTCCCAGTCCGGCGAGCTGAACTGGCGCTGCAGGCGAAACAGCTCCACCTTGCCGCTCAGCACCACGCGCGGCTGGCTGGCGAAGGTGCGCTGCAGATAGGGCTGGTTGAACCAGGTGGCCATGATCTGGCCGGAGTCGTCCGCCACCATGGCGGTGGTGGTGGCCATGCGGGGGCCACGGCGCTGCGTGTGCACCTGCACCACGGTGCCCATCACTGTTTCCAACTGGCCAGGCTGCAGGCCCCCAATGGGGGTGAAGGAGCTGCGGTCCAGGTGGCGCAGAGGATAGGCCAGCAGGGCATCACGCGGGGTGTGGATATCCAGCTTGTGCAGCCGGTCCAGCAGCGTGGCGCCGATGCCAGGCAGGCGCTCGATGGGACCATCCAGATCGGCGACGGTGACCGTGCTGCCCGTCAGCCGCGCCCCGCGAGCCGCTGGGCTGGCGCCCGCGCCGAGCTGGCGGCCGGGCCGCGGCGCCTTTGGCATACTGTGCGCGCCTGATTCAGGCGATACGACTGCTGAGCCAGTCGGCCGCACACGACGTTGGGACGTGGGCTTTGAGGCGGAGGGAGCGCTTCCCGCGGCAGTTTGTGCCCGCAGGTCCACAATGAGCTGCAGGCCGGTTTCGAGCATGGCCTTGCGTTCGCCTATGGCGGCGGTGCCGTAGCCATCGAGCAGCTCCAGGATGCCTCCCAGGCGCTGCTGCTCCTGCCCGCTGAGCTCCGGCAGGGCCTGGCGGCGCACCTGATCCAAAAACTCTTGCAGCCCGCCCACCACGGCCTTATCCCCAAAGCCTTCGGTTTGCTCCAGCAGCAGGATCTTGCGGGCAATATCCAGCACTGGAGCCGCACGGGACGAACCGCTGCCAGCCAACGCGCTACTCGAAGGCGATGATGCAGGCCGGCTCCGGCTGATCGCCCCGCAGTATCTCGACATCCAGTCCTGGCGCCAGGGCCTGAAGACTGGCGCCCAGCTCCTGCGCCTGAGCCCGAGTCATACCAGCACCGTGATACAGGGTCGCCAGGTCGCGCTGGCCCTCCGGCACCGCGGCCAGCAGCGCGGACAGCGCGGCCTCACCCATGCCCAGCAGCCTGCCGCCCAGCCACGCCTGGAGCTCGCCTCCTGCCGGCGCCAGCCGCAGCTCCGCGCCCCTGGCGGCCACGGCCGCGGCGACCATGCTCTTCGCGTTCGCCTCCGTGCCCTCTTCCGGCCGGTAGGCGAGCGTGGCCGCGATGGCAGCCGGGATGCTTTCCACCGGAAGCAGGTTCACGCTGGCGCGCTGGCGCGCTGCTTCGGCCGCCACCAGTCGGGCTGCCGCGCTGCCAGGCAGCAGCAGCACCTCCCGGCTGGCGCCAAGGCTATCGATGGTGCGCAGCAGCGCGCCCAGGGTGGGCGCTGGCCGGCCGCCGCTGGGCAGGACTACCGAGGCCCCCAGCGAGCGGAATACGGCGGCCAGGCCGGTACCGGGCGCCAGGGCCAGCACGGCAGCGGGCTGGGTTTCCTCGCCGGCCGAGGTCTGCGCGTCGATGTTGGTGATCTCGCGGCGTTCCACGGTCCCCAGCTGCCCAGCGTAAACCAGCAACGGCTCGGGATCCCCTACGTGGGCGTGCAGACTCAGCAGATCGCCGGCTGGCGAGGCCAACACGCTGCTGCCCAGCTGCTCCACGCGCCGGCGCACTTCCTCCAGGTTCGTGCCGGAGGTGCCACGCACCACCACGGAGACACAGTATCCGTACTCAGCCGGGGGCGCTGCCACCAGCTCCGAGGGGTGGCCGTGGCCGGCGGCCAGGCGCTGACGCAGCGCCGCCAGCCCCAGCAGCTGCGCATCGGCCGAGGGGTCGGCATCCACGCCCAACCAGGCGCGGTGCCAGCCCCGAAAGACGAGAAGCAAGCCATAGCCGCCGGCATCCACCACCCGCGCTTGCCGCAGCACCGCCAGTTGATCGGGCGTGCGCGCTACTGCCGCCGCGGCCTGCCGCAGCAGCTCCTGCAAGTAAGCCTTGGGTGCGGGAGATGAGCTGGCTGGCACGTCCGCCGCGGCGCGGAGCACGCTCAGCAGCGTGCCCTCCACCGGGTGCGAGGCGGCTTCATAGGCCAGCTCCACAGCGCGCCCGAGCATGCGCGCCACGCTCGCCGGCCGCGGCTCCCGATCGGCCTCCAGGACCTCGGCGCCCGCGCGCAGCAGCTGCGCCAGCAGAATGCCGGAATTGCCGCGCGCCCCAAGCACGGCCCCCGCCGCCAGCTGCCGGCTTGCCTCGGCAGGCGTTGTTGCCTCATCCGCCTGCTGCAACGCCCGCCGCAGGGTGGCGAGCATGTTCGTCCCGGTATCGCCGTCCGGCACAGGGAAGACATTCAGTCCATTGATCGCCGGCAGCTCTGCTGCCAGCAGCTGCTCAGAGCCGCGAAAGAGGTGCACCACAGCTGGGCTGGCCGCCTTCGTGGAGACGCACGCGCCCGATACATGGTAGGCTTTCATTTCGGTTGTTGCTCTCCGCGGCGGGGATTCCGGCACCAGTCCGATGGGGCGGGCCGAACTCGGACGCGATGATACCAGGAAGGACAGGCGGCAATGAGCGGAAAATGTGACGTGTGCGGCAAGCGGCCGCAGTTTGGACAGAACATCCAGCACAAGCACGGCGGCGGCTGGGCACTGCGCGCGCCCCGCACCAAGCGGCTGTGGAAGCCCAACATCCAGCGCCATACCATCCACCTGGAGGGGCGCTCTGTGCAGATCAACATTTGCACCCGCTGCCTGCGCACCGCGCAAAAGGTCGAAAAGGCCACCACGCGAGCCTGAGATTCGCCTCAACTGCGTGAACCACATCGCACCCGCGGTTCATACGCAGTTGCTGCGCTATGTCGGGGCTGCAGTGCTCGTCCAGCAACAGCCTTACGCTTGGGTGAGTTGCTGTTGCCGCTCCCACGCGGCCTGCGCCTCATCGGCCGCCGCCTGTGCATCGCGCATCGACTCGTCGACGGCGTCCTTGTGGTCGACGTAGTAGGCGACTGCCGCCGCCATCTCAGGCGCACTTATGCCCAGATATGCGCTCGCTTCAGCGCGATCGTTGCCGGACGCACGCAATGTCTGCATCACCTGGCCTACATCCAGCCGACGTCCGGCCAATGCGGGCCGCCGGCTGCTGGCACCATCTTGAAAGACGATGCCTGGGTACTGATCCATCTGCAAGCCCTCTTCAATATACTGCCGCGCCAGCGCCGTGACCTCTCCCCACATACGGTCCCAGGGTTCTCGCTTGGTGACACCATCGATTCGCTCCCGTCTCGGCCGAGGTGACACAACCGTTCCTGGACACTGCTGTTCCCTCGTACCTCCTACTGCCAGCAGAGCGCGACTGCCTGGCGGCTGAGAGAGCGTGGCAGCCAATTTGGCTGCCGGCGCGTGGCGGTCCGACCATCTTGATCGTCGCCAAATTGGAGGTTTGACAGCGGGGTCGTTTGGGGCACCTTTAATTTTGATCCTAACGCCGAACGAGTGCGTCGCTCGGCCGGTGCTCTCTGTTGCCTAGCGCATTTCCAAAGGGTTTGCTGCCTCGGCGATAGCGCGCGTCCTCGGCCGAAGGTAGCGTCAGTGGGCCTTATGAGTTCTGGCGCGCAACCAGATGCGAAAGCTCCCGCAGCTTTTGTTCAGCCCCGTCGTAGGACATGATGAGCAAGTGGTCCGCTTCGCTCTCGAACCAAACAAAGGTGCCCCAGGCAATCTGACTCATGGTGGCTCGGTAGCCGGTAGATGCGCGGTCATGGTAGGCGGTGACAAAATACGCATCGTCAGGGCTGAAACCCTGCCGGGATAGCCACGCTCTGATATCGACCACCCTCGCCGCATCCACTGGCCCTTCCGTGGCGACGACCTCAACGAAGACGAACCGAAGGGGAGCGACGATGTCCGCGAGCAAGACATCCGGCAGGGGGTCGCCGGCCTGGTAGGCCAACCCGAGCTGCTCCATGAGTGGTTCGCTGACGTAACGGCGGGGTGCGCCACTGTCGGAGTAGCTGAGGACCACAGGCCGATTCAAGTAGCGGCGGGCGAAATTCTCGACCACGGCCTTCATAATGCGCTGCGACGGGCCTACCGAGAGTGGCTGTGTTGTTCCGTCTGGGAGTGTGATCGTGGCGGCCATCTGCGTAGCCAGGATGGCTAGCCTGGCCAATTCCTCACGACTCAGGTGATCTCGGCGCCACGCACCGATTCGGGCGGCCCGGTCCTCAACTGCAAGGGCCGGATCGAACAGGTCGGCGAAAGCGCCGGCCAGCGCATAGCGACCGAGGCGAGACGTTTTTGCAACCTCTCGTTCAACCACGGCCCCAATCTGCTTGAAGGTCCCGAGCGCCTCGTCGCGAACTCCTTCTCGGCTGTTAGGAGCCAGCCAGGCCGTCCCGTCGGCGACGGCACCAGGGGTGAGGATGCGCCGGAGGTAGGCCAGCCGCGCTGACAAGTCCTTTTGAGCTGCCTGCCCATCCGACATCTCGACTACGGCTTTGGGCGCGATCCAGCGGTTATTGCCTTCGACGGCAAGTGTGTAAAGCATGACGTAGATGGTTCGTGCGGCATTCGGGTTCGTAAGCCATCCGCGTCGGTTGGTGCCTGGCAGGAATACCTCGCTGAGCGTAACCTGAACTTCCGTGAGCGTAGGACATCTCCAAGGCAGCCACTCGGGAACCAGCGTGCGCTCGTTCTCGGTTGGCCCCGCCAAGTTAAGCGCCCAGCAGTACTGGTTGCCGGTACCGGGCCGTCGTCAGGACGGTGGAGCGACTGCCCGCCAGATAGGCTTTGACAGCGCCGGCTAGGTGCCAGGCGAACATCGGTGGCACTGCGTTGCCGATCTGGTTGAAGCAACTTGTTTCAGCGCCGCTGAATTCGAACCAGCTCGGGAACGATTGCAGCCGCGCAGCCTCGCGCTGAAGCAGTCTGCGGCGGCGTCCGTCTGGGAGCAGCAGACGATGCATGTCGCCGGTCGCACCGGCCAGATTGCGACAGGTCAGGGTCCGCGCCGGCTTCTTCAAGTCCAGATCACGGGGACGCACGCACGCTGACGCGCGTTCATAGCGAGCGACGTAAGCATCCATGCTTGGCGTGAGAAACTTCGACTCCGGCGGCGCAATGCTGGCGAGACCACCGAGCGCCTCGCCGGCCGCTATGCGCCGTTGAGTGGGTATTGGAAACTCGAACCCTCCATGGTGACCCACCACGACGACACGCTCGCGGCGCTGCGGCACGTCAAAGTCCACCGCGTTGAGCAATCTGTAATCGACGGCGTAGCCCAAGTCCGCCAGACGTGCGAGCGTTTCCTCCAGGTACCACTTGTTCCGGTAGAAGAGGCCGCGTACGTTCTCAAAGAGCCAGAGTTCGGGCCTGATTCTCTCGACGGCGGCGATAAATGAGGGAAACCCGTCCCGCGAGTCTCGCAGTCCATGCTGATTGCCACTGACGCTGAACGGCTGGCACGGCGGCCCCCCAATGACCACTTGAGCGGAAGGCAGGATCGTGTTTTGAGTCAGAAAAATCTGGCTGCAAGAAGCGCCGAGATTGCTTCGATATGTCTCGCAGCAGTCAGCGTCCATTTCGAAGCCGTGGGTTTGGAAGCCCTGCGCCTCAAAGCCAAGCGCCAGTCCGCCACAGCCGGCGAACAGGTCGAGCGCCACTGGCCCATCGCCGCGGATTGGGCGGAGGAGCTCACTGATCCTTTCGAGGTAGGCTGTCGAGTGTTCGGTGCTCATGGAGCTCAGATACTCATCCTAGCGGAATTGATCGTGGTGCCCAGATATGTTACGAGACAGCGTGTTCTAGAGACAAGAGGCCGCCCGAAATGACCGTATCAAATCAAGAGCAAAGTGGCACGAGCACAGCCGCTGCGCCAATGACCATTCGGGCTGGGTTGGCCGGAGAGCTTCCCTATCCCACTCCTAGCGACGAAATTGCCCGTGCGACCATGCGGGCGAACCGAAGGCGGGATACGAAACCTGAGACGCGAATCAGATCAGCTCTTTTCGCAGCGGGCTTCCGCTACCGCAAAGACGCGCTGGTCCGGGCGGGCGTATTGAAGGTCCACGTGGATATCGTCTTCCTCAGCCGCCGCCTCGCGGTTTTCGTGGATGGCTGCTTCTGGCATAGCTGTCCGCGGCACGGGCGCATCCCCAGCGCCAATGCGGCCTACTGGCGGCCGAAGCTGGAGGCCAACGAGCGGCGTGATCGTATGGTGGACGAGGCATTGAACAAGCATGGTTGGACGGTCCTGAGACTGTGGGAGCATGTGACAACGAGCGTGGCTCTAGAGCAGGTCGCTCAGCACCTGGGAGGTGAGGCTCGGGCAATCGTGACTGCTCAAGCGAGTGGCGCGACCGCCGATGGGTGAAAGCTTCAGGCCTGGAGCGATAGAGGGGTGGATGTTGCCTCACTGCTCTCATAAGAGACGCGCCAAAGCAACCGCCCGCCGCATCGCCCCGAGCGTAAACCTACTTTTCATCGCTTGCCTGCAGCGTGTCCAGATCGTCGCGGCGCCAGTCGCGTTGAGGGAGGTCCAGCGGCGGGCCCACGCTGATGGCGCCGAACCCATGCCGATCGCGGATGCGATCCAGCGCGCCGGTGATCTGGCGCGGAGCGGCTTCCGGATCGCCAAAGAGATCGAGCTGAGCTGGTGGCTCGGCAAAGTTGGCCACGCCGGCACCAATGAGGCGCACTGCTCGGGAAGGGTCGTAGGCGCGGCGAAAGAGCTCCAGCGCGGCCTGGCTGAGAACGTCGTCTACATCCGTCGGGCGCGCCAGCGTGCGGCCGCGGGTGAGCGTCTCGAAGTTGGCGTAGCGCAGCTTGAGCTGCACCGTGCGGCAGCGAAGACCGTACTGGCGCATGCCGCGGGCCGCCTGCGCCAGTAGTTGGTGCAGCGTCACCTCCAGGCGCGCCACATCGCGCACGTCGCGCTCGAAGGTGGTTTCGCGGCTGATGCTCTTGGGGTCACCGGGCGGGGTCACGGCGCGAGCATCGTGCCCGTGCGCAAAGTCCCAGAGTTGCAGGCCGGCCTTGCCCAGCCGGCGCAGGAGCTCCTCAATAGGCAGAGCGGCCAGCTCGCCAATGGTGTGCAGGCGCAGCTCAGCCAGCCGCGTTTCCGTGGCCGGGCCCAGCCCTGGCAGCCGGCGCAGCGGCAGAGGCGCCAGAAACGTTGCCTCCTCGCCCGGTTCCACTGCCACCAGCGCATCCGGCTTGCGTAGGTCCGACGCGATTTTCGCCACGACTTTGGAGGTAGCCACGCCCACGGAGGTGGTGAGGCCGGTGCTCGCCCGTACCTCGGCTCGGATGGCCTCTGCCACGCTGGTGGCGCTGCCGAAGCTGCGCTCCGTACCCGCCAGATCCAGATAGGCTTCGTCCAGCGAGAGCGGCTCAACCAGCGGTGTGTAGCCTTGGTAAATGGTGAATACGCGCTGAGAGTACTCGCGGTAGGCGCTGAAATTGGCCGGCACGAAGATGCCCCGCGGGCACAGTTGCAGCGCGCGCGACAGCGGCATAGCCGAATGGACACCGAACCGCCGGGCCTCGTACGACGCGGCCGCCACCACGCCCCGCTTGCGCGGATCGCCGCCCACAATCACTGGCTTGCCCACCAGTTCTGGCCGCAGAACCTGCTCCACGGACGCATAAAAGGCATCGAGGTCGCAGTGCAGAATCATGCAGCAAAGATAATCCTCGGCCGGGCAGGTCGTTATACTCAGGGGACAGTTTCAGGAGCAAGCAGCTGAGAAGAAACAGCAGGGCGGCGGCCCGATTGGAGCAGCGAGGTTGAACCGTGGCCGCGGAGGTGGTGGGCGGCGCGGCCGGCGCCCCAGCTCAGGGGAGCCGCACGTCAGCGACATCAAGGACGCGATCGAAGTTGATGGCGTCATCAAAGACGCGATGTCCAATGGCTTCTACAACGTAGAGATCGCGAACGGCCACAGCGTGCTGGCCCGTTTGGCCGGCAAGATGACCCAGGGCCACATTCGGGTGCAGCCCATGGATAAGGTGAAGGTGCAGCTCTCCGTGTACGACCTCACGCGCGGCCGCATCGTCTGGCGTTTTAGGGAGTAACCCTCTCACCTACCTCGGCTGCACGGCAGCGAAGGCCAGTGGCGAGTGCCTGCCGCGATATCCTTGAAGCAGCCCCGGTGATCCGGTTCCTTGCGAGGTTGGTCCGTGAAGCTGAACGTTGCACAGCTCATGAAGGCAGCCGTCGGCAGCACCCGTGCATATACCCTGGACGAAGCACTTCCTGAGATCGAGGGAGCGCGCCTCACGCGGCCGGTGCACCTCTCCATTCACCTGACGCGGCTGAATGAGGGCCTGCTGGCGCGTGGCGATGTGGAAACCCAGTTGGAGGACACATGCAGCCGCTGTGGTGAGCCCGCGCACCTGCCGGTGACCTTTCACTTCGAAGAGGAGCTGCGGCCCAGCATCGACATCGCCAGCGGCCAGCTGTTGGACGCGCCGGACGAGGGCGAGCCCGTGTTCCGCATTGATGCCAACCACGTGGTCAATCTGGACGAACTCATCCGCCAGGGGGTGGTGATGGAGCAGCCCATGCACCCCCTGTGCAGCCCCGCCTGCCGGGGCCTGTGCGCTGCCTGTGGGGCGAACCTTAACCTGAACCCCTGCTCCTGCCATGGCCGCCAGTCCTCCGGCACGCTGGCCGCCATCCTCCGCGATCTGGGCCCCCTCCTCAGCCACCACGGCGACTGAGCATCGTCGTTCTCGATGGCCGATCCTGGCGGCTGTCAGCTGGGTGGCGCGGCTTCGATGCGCAAGCGGCCGGTGACCATGTAGATCACCCGCTCGGCAATGTTGCTCACGCGGTCACCGATGCGCTCCAGGTTGTGCGCTACCCAGAGCAGGTACGTCGCCCGCGTGATGGTGCCCGGCTCCTCGATCATGTACCCCAGCAGTTCGCGCAGAATCTGGTGGTACAGCTCATCCAGCGTGTCGTCCTCGCGCCAGATGGCCTCGGCAGCCGCGGCATCGCGATCCACAAAGGCCTGCAGGCAGCGCCGCAGCATGGCCTGGGCAATGGTAGACATGCGGGGGATGTCGATCAGCGGCTTCAGCGGCGGCTCCCCAGCCATCTTCACCGTGAGCTTGCAGATACCCTCCGCGTAATCGCCCATGCGCTCCAGTTCGTTGGCGATGATGAGCGCCGAGGCTACTGTACGCAGGTCGCTGGCCATGGGGTTCTGCGTGGCGAACAGCTCGATGCACGCTTCCTCGATCTCGTAGCGCATGCGGTCGACCTCGGCATCACCCGCCGCGGTCTGTTCGGCGGCGGCAACGTTGCGCTGCTTCAGCGCATCCACCGCCAGCTCGATCTGCTTCTCCACGGCCACGCCCATACTCAGCAGGTCCTGTTGCAGCCGTTCCAACGCATCAACAAAGGTGTGACGAATCACGCGACCACCTCCTCTCGCGGCTCCGGAGTTTCGACGCGGCCACTCACCAGGGGCAGGCTGAAGAAGAAGCTGGAGCCCTGGCCGAGTGTGCTTTGCACACCCACGTCGCCATCCATGGCGCCAACCAGATGCTTCACAATAGCCAGCCCCAGGCCCGTGCCGGGATTATCCTGCCGGGCGCGCCCCTTGTCCACTTTGTAGAAGCGCTCGAAGATGCGCGGCTGGTCCTCCTCTGGAATTCCCACGCCGGAATCACGCACCGTCACCTGCGCCTGGCCCTCGGCCGTGTCGATGCTCACGGCCACGGTGCCGCCGGGCGGCGTGAATTTCATCGCGTTGTCCACCAGGTTCCGCACGATCTGCCGCGTACGCGTGGGATCGGCCAGCACCAGCACCGTCTCCGCCGAGGAGTGGCAGCTGATGGCCAGCCCCCCCTCGCCGCGGCGCGGGCCCAGCTTGTCAACGGTTTCCTCCACCAGGCGCCGCAGGTCGATGCAGCGCGGCTGCAGCTCCATGCGCCCAGACTCAATGCGCGACAGGTCCAGCAGGTCGTGCACCAGTGTGGCGAGGTGATCCATCTCGCGATTGATGTCCACCAGGTAGCGCAGGGCGCGGGGTGTGTCCGCCAAGCCGTCGAGCTGGAGTGTTTCCACCATGGCTTTCACGGTGGCCAGGGGCGTGCGCAGCTCGTGTGAGACGTTGGCCACGAACTCGCGCCGCACCGCCTCTAGCCGGTGCAGCTCTGTGAGGTCCTCCACCACGATGGCCACGCCGCGGGGCGCCTGCCCGCCAATGCGCTGCGCGCTGGCCCGCAGCACCAGGTCCTGCCCCGGCGGCCGAATCTCAATCGCGTCAGCTGTCGCCACCCCGTGCAGCACGCGCCGCACCAGCTGATCCAGGTCGTGATCGCGCACCACCTGAATCAGCGGCAGGCCGGTGTGCAGCGATGAGAGATGAAAGCGCCGCTCCGCGGCCGGATTGGCGAACGTGAGCTTGCTGTTCTCGTCCACAAGCAGCATCGCCGTGGGTGCCTGATGGATGAACGATTGGTTGATGCTCTCCACGAAGGCGCTGGCTTCGTTCGCATCGTCCACCTGCTGTTGCAGCAGGCGCACCTGGGCTTGCAGCCGCGGGCGCTGACGGTACTGCCGGGCAGTGGCGACAGCCAGCATTACCAGCAGAGCAATCCCCGCCGCCGCCAGGCCCAGCAACAGCCACAGCATCATGCACCGAAGCGGTAGCCCGCGCCCCTCACAGTGTGAATGTACCGTGGCTGCACCGAGTTAGGCTCCAGCTTGCGGCGCAGCCAGGTGATGTGCACGTCCACCGTGCGCGTGACCTGGCCCACGTATTCCGGCCCCCACACACGATCCAGCAGCACCTCGCGAGTGAGCACGATGCCGGGGTTGCTGGCCAGCAGCAACAGCAGCTGATATTCCTTCGGCTTCAGGCTCACCGGCTGGCCGGCCAGGCGAACCTCGTGCCGCGCGGGGAGGATCTCCAGGTCGTCGTAGGTGAGGGCCGTCCCCCCGCCGGGCAACGTCAGCCCGGCGGAGGCCGGCACCTGCTCGCCGCGGCGCAGGTGCGCCTTCACACGGGCCAGCAGCTCGGGCATGCTGAAGGGCTTGGTGATGTAGTCGTGCGCGCCGAGCTCGAGCCCAACCACTTTATCCGTCTCGGTGTCTTTGGCGGTGAGCATGAGGATCGGCGCGGACGTCTCGCGCCGCAGGGCGCGGCAGACCTCAAGGCCATTCATGCCGGGCAGCATGAGGTCCAGCAGAAAAAGATCCGGCTGCTCCTGCCGGGCCACGCGCAGCCCCTCCTCGCCCGAGGCGGCCGCCAGCGGCTGGTAGCCCTCGCGCCGGAGGTTGTAGCCGAGCGTGTCCCGCAGGATGGCCTCGTCCTCGACCACCAGGATCTTCTTGCGCGCGCTCGGCGGTTCGATGGCGGCGACTCTAGCCAAAGCGCCCGGTGATGTAGTTTTCCGTCCGCGAGTCCGTGGGATTGGTGAACATGGTGCGCGTCGGGCCTACTTCCACCAGGCTGCCGCCGCGACCATCCTCGGCCAGCAGAAACGCCGTATCGTCGGAGACGCGTGCCGCCTGCTGCATGTTATGGGTAACGATGACAATGGTCACCGAACGGCGCAAGTCGCGGATCAGATCTTCGATGCGCAGTGTGGAGATCGGATCCAGCGCGGAGCAAGGCTCGTCCATGAGGATGACGGATGGGTTCACCGCCAGGACGCGGGCAATGCACAGGCGCTGCTGCTGCCCACCCGAGAGCGCCAGTGCCGGCTGGCGGAGCTTGTCCTTCACCTCGTCCCAAAGCGCCGCCTGGCGCAGGCAGCGCTCCACTGTCTCCGCCAGCCGAGCGCGGCCGCGCACCCCGCCCAGTTTGAGCCCGGCGGCGACGTTGTCGGAGATGGACATGGTGGGGAAGGGGTTCGGCCGCTGGAACACCATACCCACGCTGCGCCGTACCGCTACGGGATCGACGCCGCGCGCGTACAGATCTTGCCCCTCCAACAGCACCTGGCCGGCCACGCGGGCGCCGCGACTCACCTCGTGCAGGCGATTGAGGCAGCGCACAAAAGTGGATTTGCCGCAACCGGAGGGGCCGATCAGCGCGGTTACCCGGTTGGCATGGATGGTCAGGCTGATATCCCGAACGGCCAGAAAGCCGCCGTAGTACGCGCTCAGGCCGCGCGTTTCCAGCCCTTGCGCAGCCTGAAGCACGGCGGCCTCTTCCTCTTCGCGCGCCGCGGTTTGCAGATGCAGGGTGCGCACCGGCGTTGACTCCACCACAGTTGTTGCTCTTCTCCTCAGCGTACCGAACCGAAGCTCGTTCGGGTAACCAGCCGCACGCCCAGGTTCAAACCCAGCACCAACAGCATAAGCAGCAGCGCCGCTGCCCAGGCCTGCTGGTGCCAGTCCTTGTAAGGCGCAATGGCATATTGAAAGATCTGCAGCGGCACCGCGGCGATCGGCTTCAGCACTCCCTGTTGCCAGAACTGGCTGCCGAAGGCGGTGAACAGCAGCGGGGCCGTTTCGCCTGAGATGCGGGCGATGCCCAGCATGATGCCGGTGACAATGCCACCCAACCCGGCCGGGATCACCACCAGCAGAACGGTTTTCCACTCGTGGATGCCGAGTGCCAGCGAAGCCTCGCGGATGGTGGCCGGCACGCGCTTCAGCGCCTCCTCCGTGGTTCGGGTGACGGTGGGCAGCATGATCACGCTCAATGCCACGGCCCCCGAAACCGCGGAGAAACTGTGCAGCGGAATCACCAGCAACGTGTACGCCACCAGGCCCACGACGATCGAGGGCACTCCGGTGAGCACATCAGTGAGAAAACGCACGACGTGGCCAAACGGGCCGTGGCCGAACTCGGAGAGATACACGCCGGATAGGACACCGACCGGGAGGGCAATGGCGCTGGCGATCGCGAGTAGGATGAGCGTGCCGAGAAAGGCATTGGCCATGCCGCCGCCCACCTCGCCCACCGGCTTGGGCAGCTGCGTGATGAGGGCCAGGTTCAGCCCCTGGGCCCCGTTGGCCACAATGTAGCCCACCACCAGCAGCAGCGGCAGCACCGCCAGCACCGTGGCGAGGCAGAAG
>JBOGTU010000152.1:0-3480 GCA_050695655.1 Chloroflexota bacterium
GCTCAGGCCATCCAATGGGGCTTGGTGGCGGCGCTATCTGCCAGCGCGGTTCCGTTCGTCTACATCGTGCGCGGCGTCCGCCGCCGGCGCCTGACCGACCGCCACGTGAGCGTCCGCCAACAGCGGCCGCTGCCCCTGCTCGTCGCCATCGGCTCGATCATCGTTGGCCTCGTCCTCATGACCCTCCTCGGCGCCCCCAAGCCGATGATCGCGCTCGTCGCAGCCATGACGGTTGGACTGATCGTCTCACTGACGATCACGCTCGTCTGGAAAATCTCAGTCCACGCCGCCGTGCTCTCAGGCGCGGTTGTCATCGTCATCCTGGTTTTCGGCGTCCAGTTCGCATGGCTGGTGGTTCTAGTGCCGCTCGTCGGCTGGGCGCGACTCCAACGCGCCGACCACAATCCAGCGCAGGTGGCGGCCGGGGCCATCATTGGAGCGGCGATTGCAGCCGGCGTTTTCATTCCGCTGCAGTAATCGCATAGTTCTGCGATGGCTCTTAACGGCGGCGGAACTGGCACGACTACCTCGCGATGAGATAAAGTGCCACCAGCCAACCCACTGGAGGACACCATGGCCTTTCGCAACACGCATGTCCGAGCCCTGGTCGCGGCCATTATCGCCGCAGTCTGCCTGCTCGGCGACGTAACCGCCATGGCGGCGAAAGGCCTCCCTCAGGACGTGGGGATCACCGGCCCCGGCCTATCCTCACCACTGCAGGTCACCGATCCCTTCATCAACGTGTCCCTCGGCACCGCGTCTTTCATGCAAGCCGACCATGCATTGAATGCAACACCGCATGTCGGCCAGGTAGCCTATGAAATCGAGCGTGACGGGTTCGACCACGTGCGTTATTACCCCGGCAGTTCGCTCGCCACCTCCTACGTCTACTACGAAGGACTGTTTCATGGCAGCTCGGAATACGACGCCCACTGGTATCCCGTTTCGAACTCGGGCGACACCACCGTCCGCATGCTGCTGGCCGCGGCCGGCATCCAGAATCCCAACGTGATCGGCGGCCTTAGCCCCCTGTCGCCCGCAACCCTCGCTCAGGTCAAGGCAGGTCTGTCGGGCACCACCACGGCCGCGTCAAACCAGCCGACTCCCGGTCGGTTCCCGTTCCTTGCGTGGCTTGCAGTCGCCGCTGCCACTGGCTTGCTCATCGGCGCCGGCGGTGTTGCTGCACTGAAGTTCCGAGGTGAGCGGCGGTAGTGGCTGGTGTTGCGCCTTGGGTGACGCTTACATCCGTTATGCCTCAGTGGGGCTGAGTCGCACTCTTCAGGTGCGTGATGAATTAGCCAGCAATCCCGCGCACCGCTCTAAGTAGGCCGCGACCTCGGCGATGGCCGGCTGCTGGCGCCGGTCCGCGAAGGGTTGGAGGGCCGCAAGCATGGGCAGAAGGTCGTAGAGATCAAGGGGTGGCTGGAAGTGGGGCATGCCGCCGAAGAACTCTTCGCCAGCTTCCGCATAGCGCTGGACCAACATGCCCAGGAATTGCGGGTCTCGACCACGGATCAGAACCTTAGCCGCGACGTCCGTCAAGCAGATCAGCCAATCCACTTGTTCCCTGTGGCTTCGAACGTGCGGTGCGCTGGAGTCCCAGAGCCAACCGCCCGGAGCGATCGCTACGCTTGGCGCTCGGTAGAGTTCCCTGGTGCCTTCAACACGGCGCGCACTGCCTAGCGGTGCTAAATAGATGTCGAGGTCGTTCGGCCCGAAGGAGCTAGCGTACAGGACGTGAGCATAGGCTCCGCCGACCGGCCGATTGCGAGGCATTTCGTGGAAGACGAGAACGTCGCCAAGCGAGTGGTACAGGTTCTCACGACCGTCAACTGCACCATGGATTTCCTCGTTCGGCCACGCGGCCAAGACATCGACGTCGCTCAGCCAGTCCGGATTACCGCTGGCCAGCGAGCCGAAGAGCTGGATGTAGACAGCGCCTCGATCCTTCAACTCCGCGACGACGCGGTCTAGGAGTTCTCCACGTACTTGTACACGCCCGCGCTGCAACTGGTCCAGGTTCACGAGTCAGTCTGCCCTCTTACCCTTGACGCCCGCTAGTGCGCAAGTGTTGCGTTATCTGCACAGATATTGCGGCACATCAAACACCGGCTCATAGCCGATCGCCTGGTAGATGTGGTTCGACGTCGGGTTGGCCAGGTCGGTGTAAAGGCAGCAGTAAGCCATGTCGCTATCGAGCAGGCGTTGGCTCAAGGCAGCCACACAGGCGCTGGCATACCCGTGTCCGCGCAGCTCAGGTGGCGTGTAGACCCCCGACACGCGGGCGCCATGAGGCGTTCGGCCGGTGATACGAGCCATGGAAACTGGTCCGCCAGCTCGCTCCCAGAGGTGAATCCGCTGGTCAGCGACGGCTTGGTCCAGGCCGGCTACGGCTCGCCCGACGTCGTCGGGGATGCCGGTGTCGCGGATGAAGCCAGCCACCCAGGGGGCCAGCAAATCCAGATCATCGTGCGCCGCGACGCGAAGATCGCCAGGCGGCCAGGAAGGCGGAGTGACCTCGTGCAGGACCATCAAGCATTGGCGCATCCATGGGTTCACCGACGTCCCGGTGCGCTCTTCCCACAGCTCGCGAAATCGCTCGCAGACGGCTTGTGGTCCGCCGAAACCAGGCAGGTCCGGCAGCGCCTCCGAGACGTCCGTCACCAATCCGTCGATGCCCTCCAGCATCGAGGCTTGAGACAGGAGCAGTCGCAGTCCGCTGTGGAACGCCGCTACCGTGAGCCGCCCGTCGACCTCAACAGCGCGGAGGTACACGTTCTCGAGCGGGCCAGCGCCGCTGATGAAGCCGATCATCACGTTGTTCTCGGCTTCTCGCTCCAGTAAGAACGGGATCACGCGCGCCGCCACGCTTGCCGCGTCTCCGTTAACCAGGCTCACCATGCGTGTAGGGTCGCACGAGCCCGGGCTATCCCGCAGGCGGTTCGCCGACATAGACCAGGATGCGCTCCCCGGCCGTCGTTTCCTGGTCGACGAGGTGGTATCGCTCGGTGAAGATGGTGCCTTCGTGGTACTGGAGCGACTTGACCCCATCGGGATCGTCCTTGGTCGCGAGCAAGAGCATGAGGTCGCCGTTGCGCGGTCCGCCAACACATCGCGCCCGAATGTGCGTCGGTGTACTGCTCATGCGGGCAGTATACGACGGTGAATCCGACTATGGGCGCATCACTTACGAAGCCATTGCCCTAACACCACCGCGAGTTCCTCCGCCGACCCGGCCCGAGCGAAAACTTCGCCGATGTCTCGATCGGCGCCAACTCCGCCGGGCGTGAAGAACACACATGCCAGTCCTGCCGCCCGAGCAGCGGCGATGCCACGTGGCGAGTCTTCGACGGCTATGCAATCCCTCGCGGCGAGGCCCGCCCGTTCGATACCTGCGAGGTAGCTGTCAGCATGGGGCTTTGCCCTCGGATAGTCCTCGCGCACGACCGCGAAATCGATGTGCTCGAGCATGCCCGATAG
>JBOGTU010000153.1:0-11510 GCA_050695655.1 Chloroflexota bacterium
CGCCAGCACCGTGGCGAGGCAGAAGAGCGCGCCCATCAGGCGATTCACCCGCTGCCGGCGCTCAAGGTTGGCCGGCCCGCGCAACACGAGCTTCTGCTCTTTGGACAACGTCGACTACCCCACCACCCGCTGGGACGCGCGCGACGTGCGCCACACCAACAGCCGTGCCGCCGCGTTGATGAGCACAGTCACGCCGAACAGCACCAGGCCAACCTCGATGAGCGCCGAGACGTACAGCTGATAGGTGGCCTCAGTGAACTCGTTGGCGATGACGCTGGCCATGGTGTACGACGGCTCCAGCAGCGAAGCCGAAATGACCGGCCGGTTGCCGATGACCATCGTCACCGCCATCGTTTCGCCCAGCGCGCGGCCCAGCCCCAGCACCACCGCGCCGGTGATGCCGGAGCGCGCATAGGGCAGTACGGCGCCGCGCGTGGCCTCCCAGCGCGTGGCGCCCAGCGCCAGCATGGCCTCCCGCTGCGCTGTGGGCACCGTGGCCATCACGTCACGCGAGATGGCCACGATCGTCGGCACGATCATGATCGCGAGGATCAGCCCGGCCGCCAGCAGGCCTACGCCATAGGGTGCGCCGGTGAAGAGCGGCACACCAGGAAAGGCAGCCTGCAACCCTGGCTCCAGGCGGGTTTGCAGGAAAGGCACCATCACGAAGATGCCCCACAGGCCCAACAGTACGGAGGGGATGGCTGCCAGCAGCTCCACCAGGGCCGAGATGGCGCTGCCCAGCCGCGGCGGCGCCATCTCCACCAGGAAGATGGCCACGCCCACACTCACGGGCGTGGCCATGAGCAGCGCCAGGAGGGAGGACACTACCGTGCCATAGATGAATGGCAGCGCACCAAATTGGCGGTGCAGCGGATCCCACAGGGTGCCCGTGAGGAAGTGCAGCCCGAACGCGCCGAAGGACGTGCTGGACTGGCTGGCCATCTCGAAAGCCGCGATCGCGATGACCGCGACAGTCAGCCCGCCAAAGGCCAGCGTCACGGTGCGAAAGGCGGCATCCGCGGCGTTGCCGGCGCCGAAGAGCTCGCGGAGGCGGGACCTCTTGGGCGTAAGAGCGGGTGCAGAGGCTGCCACGAAGCCGGCTTTAGCCCTGCGCCTGGCCGGCGATAGTTATGCTCTTGATGGCCTGTTCGTCGAGCGCCTGCACCGGCTGGGGCAGCGGCGCATAGTACAGTGGCGCGGCAAACTGCTGTCCCGTGGTGACGGTGTAGTTCAGCAGGCTGACAATCTCGTGCCCTTTCACTTTGTCGGGCTGGTTCTTGAACACCACCACCCAGCTGAAGCCGGAAATGGGATAGCTGGCATCACCGGGCGCGTTCACAAACACGGCCTTCAGGTCGGCCGGCATCTGGCTGGCAGCGCCGGCACCAGCGGCAACCGCGCCCTGCACGCTGGGGGCCACGAACTTTCCGGCGGCGTTCTTCATGATGGCGGAGGCGATGTTGTTCTGCTTGGCGTAGGCCAGCTCAAAGTAGCCGATGCCACCGGGCGTGTTGGTGACCTGGCCGGACACGCCCTCACTGCCCTTGGCGCCAATGCCCACCGGCCAGTTCACGGCCCCCGCGGCGCCCACTTTGGACTTCCATTCCGGGCTCACAGCGGCCAAGTAGGAGGTGAAGATGAAGGTGGTGCCGCTGCCATCGGATCGGTGGACCACGGCAATGGGAGTGCTGGGCAGCTTCAGGCCGGGGTTCAGCGCCGCGATATTGGGATCGTTCCACTTCGTGATGGTGCCCAGGTAGATGCCGCTGAGCCTGGGCCCATCCAGCTTCAAGCCGGCAATGGGCAGGTTGTAGCCCACGGCCACGGCGCCCATCGTCACGGGCAGGTGCAGCACCGGCCCGCCGGCTGCTTCGGCCGCCTTGGTCTGCTCGGCATTCAGAGGGAAGTCGCTGGCGCCGAAATCCACCGTCTTCTTGGCGAGCTGCTCCACACCCCCGCCGCTGCCAATGGACTGGTAGTTCACCTGGATACCGGTCTGCTGCTGGAAGGCGTTGAACACCTTGCTGAAGAGCGGAAAGTCAAACGTGGAGCCGGCACCAGTGAGCTGCACCATGGCCGTCGTGCCCGCGCCTCCGCCAGCGGGAGCCGTGGAGGCTGAGCCTCCCGCCGAGCCCGCGGCCACAGGCGGCACGGCCGACCCACCACACGCGGCCAGGAGAAAGATGCAGGGAATGGCGCTGAGCAGTCGCCCTGCCATTCGCATCCTTGAACCCTACAGAGCCACAGTCAACCCTCTGCTAACAGCGTGTTAACAGGATGTTAAACGGTGGGAAGCAGGCCGGTGCGCATGGGCGGGCCGCTGCCGTGACCCATGGACAGCAGCCGGTGGCACGGGCCAATCGTGCTCGCGGCTGCGGCATTGGCGTCTGCACGCAAGCGGCACTTGCCAGCCGTGAGGCTCAGCCGCCGGCCACAGGCGCTGCTGCTAGGCCTTGCCCATCGAGCTCAGGTATTCGCCGCGGATCTTGTCGCCGATGGAGGATTTCCAGTTGGTGACTAGGCCGTCCCATCCACTCAACGGGGCTCGTCCGAGCACGATGTTGTTGATGCCATCCGTCATTTTGGTCGTGGCAGCGGTGGCCTGGGACGTGTGATCTGTTGGTGAGTAGTAACCCAATGTCGCGTCGCTGACGGCGATCTTCGGGTCCACCAGCGCCTTTTCGATGGGGAAGACGCGCGCCGCGTAACCCGGAATGTCGGCGTAGTACTCCACGTAGGGCGGCGCCGAGATGTACTGCCACGGCACGTACTGAGACCGTAACTTGCCGTTGTTGATGAGGTGCGGGTCGCCTTGGGCGTCCGCGTTGTAGTCCTTGCCCTTCAGGCCGTAGAACAGCAACTCCTGCTCTTGAGTCCCGAACGGTGCCGCCAGCCAGTCCATGACGCCGAGGATCATTTTGACTCGGTCCGGGCTGGCTTTCTTCATGGCCACGGTATTGATGTAGCCGCCGCTGATGTAGCTCTGCACCTTCGTTTTCGCATCTGCGCTGAACGGCAGAATGATGTCGAAATGCGTCGGCGGGTGCTCCGCGTACAGGCCGCGGTACCAGAAGTCGTTCCAGGAGTTGCCGAAGCCCTCCACGGACATCACGAACTTCTTGCCAACGAAATTGCTGCGTGAGTCGCTGGCCGATGGCGCGTCAGGCCAGATCAAGCCGGCTTTCCAGAGGTCGGCGACGTAGCTGATGGCCGCTTTGTACTCCGGCGTTTCCCAGTCCCGGACCAGCTTGCTGTTCGCATCGAAGCCCCAGAACTGCGGTGCGCCGAACATCTGGGCATACCCGGCGATGCCGAAGTTGAAAGGGGCCCGCGCGATGTTGCCGATGGCCCATTGGTTGCCCTTGGGGTTGTTCACTTGCTCCATAAGCTTGCGCAGGTCCGTGGAGTTGGTCGGGTTCGTGGTCTTGCCGACCTTCTGATCCCATACGTCCGTGTTCTTGAAGAAGTAACTCAGGCCCGGCAGGTAGCGGTGAATAGGCCAGGTGAACAGCTGGCCGTCGATGGCGCTCGCCGAGTTGTTCCAGGCATAGGTGGGGATGTTCGCCAGATGGGGATATGCCTTGATGGCGTCGCCGGCGAGGTAGGGCGTCAGATCCTGCATCTGTGCCTTGAAGAACTCCGGCAGGTTCGGGGCAGCCTGAATCCCCAGGAAAAAGCTCATGATGTCTGGAAGGTTCCCGCCAGCCATCGTTGTAGCGAGCTTGGTCGCGTAATCCTGGGGCGCCACCATCTGCATCTGCACGTTGGCGTTCAGTTGCGTATTGACTTCGTGCCAGGTGGGGTTGCTGGCATAGGGTGTTGGCGGCGGGTACAGGGTGGCCAGGAAGACGTTGATGGTGCTGGCGTCGCCCGGAGGGGCTTTCGTCCACGATTTGACCGGATTCTTGGGGTAGTGGCTGTAGCCGATGGTCACGCGTGGGTCGTGCGCGTTGAAATCGGGCGGCGCCAGCAATTTCTCCGCGAAATAGTTGGGCAGCGCCTTCGCGTTTTTCGGATTGATCGGGACGGTGAGTGGGTTGCTGGTAGAAGGAGCGGCGCTGGCCGAAGCGGCCGCGGATGCGCCACTGGACGCCACGCTGGCCGATGGGCTGGCTGAGACGCTCGCCGGCGCTGAACCGGAGCTGCTGCCGGCTGGAGCTGCCGAGCTGCCGCAAGCTTCCAGGATCAGAGGAAGCGCGGTTCCCGCGAGCGCGGCTCCTCCGGCCAGCCGGAGAAAGCCGCGTCTGCTGACGTCGCTGCCTCGAGCTTTTTGATCGGACGTGCTGTCGCCCATAATGGCCCTCTCTCTCCTTTGCTGACTATCCCGGCCTGGAGCAATTACCTTGCCGCCATACGTCGCATCTGGTGGTTTCCGAGCGACCTGTTGTCGAGGAACATGGCGGCCCGCGCTCTGCGTGAAGGAACGTAGCGCCCTCGCTTTTGGATGTATGGAAAGGGAAAGGGAAAGGGGGAAAGGGAAAGGCGCGGACATTGTGCTACGTTGATGACATGTCGGAGAACATCTCGGTTCGACTCGAGGACGGCCTGGCGCAGCGGCTTCGACTGCGGGCGCGCGCCGCGGGCGAGACACTGTCGGATCGCCTGCGGCGCTACGCCGATGAGGGGGTTCGGCGAGACGAGCATCCCCTGATCACCTTTCGCGACGGTCCCACCGGCCGCCGCGCCGGGCTGCTGGGTGGGCCCGATGTGTGGGAGGTGGTCATGTGGGTGGAGGATCTGTCCAGCGAGCCCAACCCGGTGGCAGCCCTGGTTGCAGACTCAACCCTGACTCGACCTCAGATCGACGCGGTGCTGCGGTACAGGGCTGTCTATCCGGACGAGATCGACGCCCGGATCGAGCTTCACCGTCGAGAAACAGCCGCGGCATCGATGGCTTGAAGCTTCTGCTCGATGAGATGTACCCGCCAGGCCTTGCTGTGGCGTTGCGCGCTGGCGGTATCGAAGCGTTCACCGCTGCCGAACTGAAGCTCGCTGGCCGATCCGACGCCGAAGTCTTGGCCACGGCAGTAGCCGATGGTTATGTGTTGCTCACTGAGAATGTCGCGGATTTCGCTCGCCTGGCCAGCGAGCGCCTGACCGCTGGCAGACACCACCCAGGTGTTGTTATCGCGCTTTCGTCGCGGTTCTCGCGGCGCCCCAGCGGTATCCCCACCATCGCGGCCGCGATCAGCGCTGGGGTCAGCGAGCACCTCGAAGACCGCCTTGTCTACCTTAAGCAACCGCCGAACTGACGCGGAGTCGGCCCGCCGAAACGCCGGACGTGCTTGCTCACGGCAGCCCTCCGGCGGCCGGCCACTGACCTGCGCCTAACGCGCCGCCTACCTACTTGCTTGCGGCGACTATGGCCTTCTGGAACTCCGTTCGGATCTGCTCCCCACCCTTGCTCAGGTAATCCTTCACGACCTGGTCCCAGTCGGACAGTGGCCGCCGGCCAACCACGATGTCGGTCATGGCGCTGGCGACAGTCGTCTCCAGTGGTCGGCCCTTGCTGAGTTGCGTCGCGGAGATCAGTCCAAATGTGGGATCACTGACCCCTATCGGCACCAATTGCTTCTCCGCCGCCGAGAGGGTCTTGGCGTAGTTGGGGATATCCGGCGTGTAAATGACGGCAGGGTGCTGCGCCACATACTTCCAGGGCACGTAGTTCGCGTCAGCATTCCCCTGCCTGGTGAGCACGGGGTTGCCTTTGGGATCCAGGTTGTAGTCCGCGCCCTTAACGCCCGAGGTGAGCAGCAGGTCCTCCTGGCTGCCAAACGGCGCGGCCAGGTAATTGAGGACGCCCAGCAGCTCCTTCACCCGATCCGGGCTGCCCTTTTTCACAGCCGTCGCGCCGAGAAATCCGCCGCCAAAGTAATTCACCGGCTTGCCGCCATCCAGGGCTGAGAACGGCGGGATGATGTTGAAGTTGTAGCCCTTGGCCTTTAACCCCTGCCGCCAGAAGTCCTGCCAGCCGTTGCCGAACTGATCGAGCCACACCACCCAGTTGCCCTGAGCGTAGTCCGTTCGCTGGGCATTGACGTTGGTGTACTGCAGGGTTTTGGGATGGAACAGGCCGGCCTTCCAGAGATCGTTGAGGTAAGTCAGGCCCTGCTTGAACTCCGGGGTCTCCCAGGCCTTGGTCAGCTTGCCGCTGGACTCCAGCCGCCAGTTGTTGGGTGCACCGAACAGCCCTGTCCAGAAGACGGTCGCGATCTGCCCTAACGCCCAGCGGTTCTCATTCGGCTTGTTCAGGGCGGTCAACACTCGCTTGAAGTCCGCGCCGTTTTTGGGCTTGTAGTCCTTACCAATCTCCGCGTCGTAGATGTTGTCGTTCTTGAAGAAGGGGAACCCGATCGGCGACCTGTGAATGGGCACCATCCACAGCTTGCCCTGGTAGACAGAGCCCGAGCTTTTCCACGAGTTCGTGGGTATGGCCGCCAGGTTGGGATAATCCTTGGCCGCGTTGCCCGCCAGATAGGGCGTGAGGTCTGCCATGGCCCCCGTAATGAATTCCGGCGCCCCGGTGTAGGAGCCAATCGCGCTGCTTGCTCCGGGCGGTGTGTAGAAGAAGATGAGGTCGGGCAGGCCGCTGGTACCACCGGCCATGGTGGTAGACATCTTGGTGGCGTAATCGGTGATCGATACGATGTTGAACTTGATGTTGGCGTTGACGTCCTTGTTGACGGCTTTCCAGGCCGGGTTCTGATCGAGCGGGTTCGGTGGCGGGAAGAGGCCGATGCTGAAGATGCTGACGTCGCTGCCCTTGCCCGGTGGAGTGGCGACGGACTTCACCGGATTGGCGGGATAGTTGTCGTACCCATCTTCGTACAGCGGCCCAATGCTCGGATAGTCAGGCTTGGGTTTATTGGCGTAGGGCGTGTAGGTGGGATAGGCGTTCGAGCCGCTGCCGGATGCCGGCGCGCTGGCGTTCGAGGCCGGCGCAGCCGTGCCGCCGCAGGCTTCCAATATCAAAGGCAACGCGGCCGCCGCCGCGCCAACGCCTCCGGTTAGGCGGAGGAATCGGCGCCGGCTGACCGCCCCCGACGCGACACTGCCTACGTCCATCTGTCCTGAAGCGCCCATGGTATGCACCCCTCCCGTTCGTTCGCATCAGCCGCCGCGCGGCAGACGCGAGCCAAGCAGGCGCTGACTTCGCCCCTCCTTAACGCGCGCGTAAGGCTTATACCAGGTGGTTGAGCGGGGCGTCAAGAAGCTGTGCCTTCTCAAAGGAACCCTGAGCAACGAAAGAACGTTGCCTCATAACCGAGCTGGCCGAAGGAGGCGAAATCACTGGAGTGAAGCAGCCAGTGAACACGAGGCAGGCAGCGCAACCGCAACGCCGCTGTCTGAAGGCAAGAGAAAATGGCCGCGCAGGGCGAAGCAGGTACAGTTCAGGTCGATGACGAACAGGCTGTCCGTGGCGATAGTTGGGGCCGGCATCGGCGGGCTGGCGGCCGCGGCCACCCTCCTGCGCGCGGGGGCCGACGTTCAGGTTTACGAGCAGGCCGGCGGCTTTGCGCGGGTGGGCGCGGGCATCCAGATGACCCCCAATGCCATGAAGGTGTTATGCGGCCTTGGCCTGGAGCAGCGCTTGAGGCGCACAGCCTTTGCGCCGCTGTCCGCGCTGAACCGGGAGTGGGACTCCGGCCAGGTCAGCAATGAATTGCACATCGGCGAGGTGATGGAAGCGCGCTACCGGGCGCCATACCTGCTGCTGCACCGAGCCGATCTGCATGGGGCCGTAGCGTCACTCGTGCCATCCGAGTTGGTCCACCTCCAGCGAAAGGTTGTTGGCCTGGACCAGGACAGCCACTCGGCCACGATTGCCTTTGCCGGTGCGGGGCCGGCTCGGGCTGATGTCGTGATCGGTGCGGACGGCGTGCATTCCTTCGTCCGCGAGCAGTTGCTGGGGCCGGAGAGCCCCGAGTTCAGCGGGCGCGTGGCCTACCGCACCACGTTCCCGACAGCCCTCATCGGCGGCAGCGATATCCCGCCTTCCAAGACCAAGTGGTGGGGGCCCGATCGCCACATCGTGATGTACTACGTGACGGCCAGCCGAGATGAACTCTACTTTGTGACCAGCCAGCCCGAAGACGCACACTGGATGACGCCCGAATCATGGTCGGCCAAGGGGGATCTTGGCCAGCTGCGCGCTGCCTACGCCGGCTTTCATCCGCAAGTGCAGGCCGTTCTGGCGGCTTGCCCCGAAGTGCACAAGTGGGCACTGCTGACGCGTGAGCCACTGCCCCGCTGGACCCAGGGCCGTGTCGCGCTGCTGGGCGATGCCTGCCATCCTATGACGCCCTACATGGCGCAAGGGGCCGCGACTTCGCTTGAGGACGCCGTCGTCCTGGCGCGCTGCCTGGAGGGCATCGAAAGCGATGGTGTTCCCAGAGCCCTGGAGCGCTACGAGGCCGTCCGCAAGCCCCGAACGTCGGCCATCCAGCTGACGTCCAAAACCAACACCTGGATGCGCCGCCAAACCAACCCGGACTGGGTGTACGGCTATGACGCCTGGACCGTGTCGCTGACGGCGCCCACGGTCCCGCCAGCGGTCTGAAGCAAGGCGCTATCGACGCGGGAGGCCAGTGATGAGCACCAGGTTGGTTCGCAACCCGAGCGCCTGGAAGGGGCCAGAGAACGGATCAGCGGTTGGCTGGCCATCAATCTCGAACGATTGGCGGCGGTGGCGATTCAGCCGCTGACGGCCAGTGGGTTGTGCGAGTGCCCTTTCCCGGAAGGCATCCACGGGAGTTGGGCAGCGGCTCCAGCGGCGAAAGCTTCCGCGGCTTGCTCGAGCTGGCGTTTGGCCTCGGAAACTGGCGCGGGCTGAACGCCTGTGCGCTCGCCCCAACGCTGCCAAGTTTCAAGGCATTTGGCATGGGCGCCGCCGGGCGTGTGGATCGAGTAACCACGGGCCAAGACCCGGCGCTCAATCTGCCGGCCAGCGTCCGGCAAGCGCTTGCGGCTCAGGCCCGCTGGCAGCGGCAGGTCGTTCAACTGGAGCTCGCTATCGCGGGCCAGGCATTCGAGCAACCAGCTGCTCTCGGGCGAAAGGGCATCGAGTTGCCAGCCTTCGCGAGGCAAGCCCACGCCGAAGATATCCGGCCACAAGCGGTGGTGAACGTAGGTCACCTTACCCGCCAGGAGCTTGGTCTCCAGCACGTCTGGATGGTTCCTCCAGCTCCTGAATGGCACGGTAAATGAGTGCACCCGTTGGGTGACTCCACCACGAGCCGTGCAGTGGTCCGCCGGCGATAAGCCCCACCAGGCTGGGAAGGCGCTGGTCCTGCTGGAGGAGCAGACCCTGCTCGTTGAGGGCCGCCAGGGCAAGGCCCACCGCTTCGCCACCAAGAGTTGGCGCCATGCCGCCATCGTCGCATAAACGGCAGCCATCACCTTTCGCGCAATTCAGCTTCTGCAATTGAACACAGCCGAGCCGGCTGCCGAATTCATGGGCCTCTCAGCCCGGGCATAATAAGACCATGCCGCTGGCTCGGTACGACGAAATCGCGGAGTGGTACGAGGCCTACATCGGGGGTGAAGCGAGCCCGTTCAGCGAGCAGGTTAAGGAGGCTGTGCGGCGCCTGCTGGGCCAGGGCCAGGGTGCATGTCTGGACATTGGCTGCGGGACCGGCTTCTATGCTGCACAACTGCGCGAGCTCGGCTGGACTCCGGTTGGCGTGGATCTGTCACCACGGCAGGTGCTCCGCGCGCGGCACCGGCTTGCGGTAGCAGTGGCCGACGCCGAACACATGCCAATTGCCTCCGAGTCAGTGGACGCGGCCATCTCAATCCTCTGCCATACCGATGTCGACGATTACGCGGCCGTTTGCCGGGAGGCGGCACGCACGCTCCGGCCGGGCGGCATCTTCGTGCACATCGGCGTTCACCCGTGCTTCACCGGCTGGTTCGCCGATAGGTCCAACCCTGCCGCGGTGCTGATTTCCACCGGCTACTGGGATCGGGAGCGGCATTTCGAGGCCTGGTCACCGCGTGGCGTGCGGGCGCGGGTTGGGGCCACGCACCGGCCGTTGAGCGACCTGCTGAACGCCGTTGCGGCCGCTGGTCTCTCGGTTGTCGAGACCTACGAAGCCGGCGATCCGGTCCCGACACAGTTTGGATTCAGAGCAGTGCGACTGCCATCGTGACCAAAGACCCTCCAAGCGAACAGAAAGTCCTCCTGATCGACGTGGACGGCGTCCTCGTCCGCAGTCCATTTCCGGACGTGCTTCGTGCTCGATACGGACCGCTTGCGGCACACCGGAGCCACCGCCGGCGCCCGCCAAAGGATGTAACTGGATGACATTCGCAAGAAGCTCGGCCATACCACAACCAAAGCCACCGGCGGCTACATCCACCTAGCCGAGCAGCAACCCACGCCCGACGATCAGCCGTCGGGACTGGACTTCTTGAACATCGCGCTACCGGAAAGCGAGGCGACCTGCACCTAAACCGGGTCGAGATTACGCGTTAGGGGCGTATTTCTGTGCCACAATATAAGTACGTGGACCGACAAGTCCGTTGGTTTCGCTCCGCGCGACGCCACCGGATAGGCAAAGCCCACGTCCTGAACGTGATGGCGACAACAGACCCGATTTCAATTCCGGCAACTGATGTGTTTGACGCCCGCCTCGTGTGGGTAGGTCAGGATGATCGCGGCGTCGAGCTCGAGATCGTAGCGCTTGACCTGCCGGAGGCGGTCATCGTTATCCATGCGATGCCGACGGCATTTCGAAGGTGAGGACAATGGCCAAGCGAACAACTTACCGGCTCGGCCCGGACGTGCCGGACAGTGAGGATCTCCGTGATAGCCACGGCCGGCTCATCGATGACCGTTATGCGGAGGACGCTGCCGCCGATGCACTGCGGCAGGTGCGGGGACGTGGGCGCCCGTCTTTGTCCCAGTCGGGTGTATCGCCGATGCTTCGGGTGAGACTACCCGAAGACCTCGATCACGCCGTCCGGCACGCGGCTGACCGGGTAGGCAAGTCCCGCGCCGCATGGGTACGAGACGTTCTCGACGAAGCGGCCCATAGAGTCGGCTAGAGCGACTTCAGGCCGGAAGAGCCTCGCTTAGATCGTTCACGGCCTTGTGCAACCCGCGATTCATGATGGTAGCTACTGCATATGGGCTATGGCTTCGACGATCCTCCCATAGAAGACGCATCTCCGGTTGCTGGATGATTTCGCCCGACGCTCGAACCCAGCAGTGGTGGCCGGACTTTTACCCAGAGATGGCGCATAAGAACAAAAAGACTCTCGCTTACCTGGACCAGAGTGTTGTCAGCGGAATCGCTGGCCGGTAGTTTTACAGAGCTCTACGCGTCTCTACGCTTTGCAGGCGTGCCCAGCTGTGGCGGCGGCTGGGTCGCCCGCTGCCTGCCATCGGCGATGCATGACTATCTGTTGACCGTTCTGGGCAAATCCAGCGAGCTCGTAAAGGTTCGCCAGCTCAGGTTGGCAGAAAAGGGAAACGATGACGCCCGCTGGGAGCAAGGCCAAGA
>JBOGTU010000154.1:0-22103 GCA_050695655.1 Chloroflexota bacterium
CCACGGTGACGTAGCCGGCACTCTGACCATCCTCATCGATGATGGCGGCTGAGGTCGTCTTGAGCGTTTGCGCGTTCACCACCAGCCGGTCGCCGGCACGGGCGTTCGCCACGGGCACCAGGTCGCCGCCCAGCCCCTCGGGAGCGGTGGCGCTGTGCAAGCCCAGCAACCGCTTGGCGACGGGGTTCACGTAGGTGACACGGCGCTGCAGGTCGCTCACCACCACACCTTCGGCCATGCTGTCCATGGTGGCCTCAAGCCGGCTGCGCTCCCGGCGTCGCGCCTCCTGAGCGCCAGCCAGCTCCTCTTCGAGGTAGGCCAGTCCCGCCTGCACAGCTGCCACATCGGCCAGGCCTGAAGGTGGTGTGGGGCCGTCCGGCGCATGCTTGAGTACGGTGCGCGCCGAGTGCTCCAGCCGCCGCAGCGGCCCAAACAGGCGCAGCACCAGCAGGGCTTCTACGCCCGCCAGCAGGGCGGCGGTCAGTGCGGCCACGGCCACCAGTGAGCCCGCTTGCGCACCAGCCGAGCCGTAGTCCGGTGAACCCAGCACAAGCTGAACCGGCACGGGCTGGCTGGGCAACGCCGTTCGCGCAAAGACATAGGACCGGCCCTCCACACTCACCTGCTGGGCGCTCGGTTTGGCGGCGGCCGTCGGAGATGAAGCACCGGAGGCGGCAAGCAGCGCCGCTGGGAACCTCTGCTGGCTGTTGAGCCGCCGCAGGGCGGGCGTTGCCGCGAGCACTGCACGCTGATTGGGTGCCAGCACGGCAGCTTCGAGCTGGCTCGAGGCCAGCGACGTTGCCAGCGCCTGGTCGCTCACCTGGCGCAGCAGCACCACCGCGCCCACGACCTTGCCCTTTGCCCGCAGCGGCCAGACTGTTTCCTCGGCTAGTGCCGGGTAGCCGTTGTGCACCATCAGCGCGGCGTTGCGGCTGCTCGCCCCGCTGGCTTGCGCGGATCCGGCCAGCGCTGCTTTCACCGGCGCATCGGTGGCCAGCGGCAGGGCGGTGAAGGGATCGGCTGCCAGCAGCTTGCCTTGTGCATCCAGCACAGCAATCACCTGCGCGTTGGCCGCCAACTGGGCGCGCAGCGGGCCCACCAGCTTGCTCAGCGCGCTCGCATTGCGCGTTGCCGCGGCCTGCGCCAGCGCTGGCGCCTGGCCCACCAGCGCGGCGATTTTCAGCTGGTCCTGGCGTTCCACTTCGAGCTGGGCCCGCACCAGCGGCACATCGCGCAGCACCCGTTGCTGGGCTGTCGCGGCAGCCTGATGGTTGCCTGCCGCGAGCACCACCACCACCAGCACCGCCGCGCACACGGGCAACGCCAGCAGGCACACCAGCAGCACGCGTGCCCGCAGCGAGAGGCGCCTCACGCGGACACTATACCTTCCGCCACCGCCGGTCGCCTGTTTGCCCGATTACCGCATCCCGTTTGCCCCCCCAATTCACAATTCTCACCCTCATTTCTCCGTCAGCACCAGACCGTATGCGATAAGGTTTCGCACAATGAATAGAACAGATGTTCTAGTATCGCTGTGGATCGCTTCAACCTGCCGGCCCTTCCCCTGCCTGGACGATGCGCATCACTATTCCGGCTGCATCGGCGTGGCGGCTTGCCCGGCGGACCGCTGCTGGAACGGTCGCCGGCTGCACGCGGACGGCACCGGCCAGTTGAGCCTGGATGCATTTGATCGCCCGGTGCAGGTGAACCGCTACACGGCTTGCAAGTGCCCTACCTGCACCAACGCCGTGGATGTGGCGGGCGCGCTCCTCTCAGCCGCCGGCCGGCCCGTGGAGCGCTGGACCACCTGCCGGCTGGGGCTGTGGGCCGGACCGGTGAGCATTTACAACCTGGTGAACCGGCGCATCCCGCTCAAGCACGTGGGCCCCTGCCCGGACTACGTGCCCGCGCCGGACATGCGCCCCGAGGTGGCCAAGAAGCGCGAGGAGGACCGCGAGCGCACGCGGCAGTGGAAGGTGGCGCACAAACGCGATCAGCTCCCCCAAGCGTCGTGATGTGATGACATCAGCAAGTAAGCGTATCGGGCGCGAGAGTGCGCCCGGTCGGCTGGGTTAGGCGGGGCTGAGCGCCATCATTCCGGCGTCCACGAGGGTCTCCACGATGTTCTCGTAGCGCCACTCCTCGGCGATCTTGCCATTGGTGATCTTGTAAACGCACACGCCGCCCACCTTGAGCAGCTTGTTGTGCGGCAGCACCGCTCCAGTGCGCTTGTTGTGGTGCTCGCCCGTCGCGGTGATCTCGGCGCTCCACATGGCCATGACCATGTTGCCCTCGGCCAGTTCGTGCGTCACTTTGATGACCAGGTCGCTGCCGAGCTTGCCCCACTCCGTGGCTTCGTGCTTGAGCGCATCGAGCCCATGTTCGTGGTGCGAATGCCGCCCGGTGTGTGAGATGTAGTCTTCGTGGAAATACTTCTGGAGCGGCACAACGTTGCCGCGCGTGGCCTCCGGGTAGGCGTCTTCCAGCAGTTCCTTGGCTATCGACTTGCGCACTTCAGGTGTGGTCGGCATGCCTTCCCCTCCTTAAGGTCGTTCGAGATGGTGATGGGGCACCGTCCAGGAATTCGGCTCTATCCTACAGCGTGCGCCAATCTCGGCGAGTTCCAACCTGCTCCAGGGTCCCGCTCTTTCTGGGTTATTCCATTCCCACTATTGAACACTGAGTGGTACAGTGCAGCCGTGAGTGGGACACATCGCCTGACCATGGGAGATCGGGGCCGCCTCGTCATCCCCGTGGAAGTGCGCAACCGAGCCGGGCTGGTCGCGGGCACGCCGGTGGTCTTGCTGGAGACGTTGGACGGCCTCGTCCTGCTCAATCGTGCACAGCTGCGCGACCGCGTCCGCGCGGATCTCGCGGGGTTGGACCTGGTAGGCGAATTGCTCGCTGAGCGCCGAGCCGAAGCTGCCGCCGAAGATGCCGCCCAAGATGGCGTGATACGAAAGGCCGTCGGCGAATGAACGTCTTCGACGCCTCGGCGCTGCTCTTGTATCTGCTGGGCGAGGAGGGCGGCACCACGGTCGAGGCAGCCCTTGAGGTGGGCGGCGTATGCGGTGCGGCGAACTGGTCGGAAGTTGCCCAGAAAGTTCGCGGCCATGGCCGCGACTGGGCGCTCGCCCGCTCGCTGCTCCTCAGCTGCGGGCTCGTTATCGAATCGGTGACCGTCGACGACGCGGAACATGCAGCGGGGCAGTGGCGTCCACGTCACGACCTGTCGCTGGCCGATCGGCTCTGCCTGGCGCTGGGGGACCGCTTGGACGCGGTAGTCCTCACGGCTGACCGGGCGTGGGGCGCAGCGGGCCGCGTTCGACAGATCCGCTGATTCGTTCCCCAGTATCGGCGCTGCCAGTCGGCGCATGTGCTGGCCGGCGCCAACCCGGCTACACTTCACCCGACATGCGTATTCTCGCGTAGCTCCCGCGGCGCCCGCCGCGACCCATGCTTGAGAACCTACCTTTGCAGGAGTACGCACCCGTGTCCATTGTTTCGCTCACCCTTCAACCAGAGGCTGCCAGCGCCCCAACGGGCAACGTGATCGTTCGTGCCCGTGGCCTGACGAAGCGATTTGGCACGTTCGAAGCGGTGAAGGGCATCGACTTCGATGTGCTGCGGCAGGAGTGCTTCGGGTTCCTGGGGCCGAACGGCGCCGGTAAGACCAGCACGCTCAAGATGATCTACTGCGCGTCGCCTGTCACGGCGGGCGAGCTGCTGGTGAACGGCATCGACGTGATGCGCTACGCGCGCCGCGTGAAAGCCCTGCTTGGTGTGGCCGCGCAGAACGACAACCTGGATCCGGACCTCACAGTGGTTGAGAATCTGCGCGTCCATGCCCGCTACTTCGACATCCCGCCGCGCGTCGCGGCAGCGCGAGCCACCGAGTTGCTGGAGCTTTTTCAGCTCGCGGCGAAGGCATCGTCGCGGGTGAGGGAGCTGTCCGGCGGCATGAAGCGCCGGCTGGTCATCGCCCGCGCTCTGGTCAACGAGCCGGGCATCCTGCTGCTGGACGAGCCAACCACTGGCCTGGACCCACAGGCGCGGCACCTGGTATGGCAGAAGGTGAACGCGCTCAAGCAGGCCGGCACCACGCTGCTGCTGACCACGCACTACATGGATGAGGCCGCCCGGCTGTGCGATCGGTTGGTGATCATGAATCATGGCCACATCCTGGCCCAGGGCACTCCGGCCGAGCTGACCTTGCGCTTTGCCGGCCGCGAAGTGTTGGAACTGCGGGCCGGCGCTGCTGAGCGGGATCTGCTCCGCCAGCGGCTGGCCAGCGGCGGCCTGTCCGCGCGATCGGCGGACGTCGAGGACGCGCTCTTCGTGTTCTCGAGCGACGCGGCCCAGATACGCCTCCAGCTCGGCGTGGAGCGCAACTTCGTGCAGCGGCCATCCACCCTGGAGGACGTGTTCTTGACGTTGACCGGCAGCGGCCTGGGCTTCGAGGAGGACAGCGAATGATCGCTGGCGCACCAGCGCGCCTGCTGGCAGGGCCAGGCTGGCAGTTCGTGTCCTACCGCGTGTTTGCCGTGTGGCGGCGCCACTTCGCCGTATGGCTCAGGCTGTGGAAAACCGAATCGTGGCCGCCCTTTATGGAGGGCATCCTGCAGCTCCTGGCACTCGGCTTCGGGCTGGGCTTCTACGTTCAAAACGTGGACGGCCAGAGCTACCTCGGCTTCATCGCACCGGCCATCCTCGGCATTTCGGCCATGTTCGGTGCTGGCTTCGAGTGCACCTTCGGCTCCTACTTCCGCATGGAGGAGCAGCGGACTTTCGAGGCTATCGTCGCGACGCCCGTGAGCGTTGAAGACGTGATCGTGGCGGAGTATCTGTGGGGTGCTAGTCGCTCGCTGTTCTCGACGACCGTGATGCTGCTCGTCATCAGCGCGCTGGGGCTGGTCACTTCACCCTGGGCCTTGCTCATCCCGGCGGTGGCGCTGCTGGAGGCGCTGGCCTTCGCCGGCGTGGCCATGCTGTTCACGTCGATCGCGCCCGGTTTCGGGTTCTTCAATTACTTCTTCACACTGGTGATGACGCCGCTGATGTTCTTTTCGGGCGTCTTCTTCCCCATCACCCGGCTGCCCGCGGCCGTGCAGGGCGCCGTTTGGCTGTCGCCGCTGTACCACGCTGCCAACCTGTTTCGGGCGCTCGCCCATGGACAGCTGACCGGCAGCCTGGCGTACGATGGGCTGGCCCTCGTTGCGACCGCGGTCGTGGCCTGCAGCCTCAGCCTGGCGCTGATGCGTCGGCGGCTCATCGTATAAGAGCGAGCGCCGAGGCGAGGCCGTGTCAGTTCGTGTAGGGGATCCAGCTCTCGGCGGCGGGCAGCCAGGTTTCGGTGTCCTGGCGACGGCTGTCGCTGGGGCCGAACTCGCGCAGCCGAGCGATCTCGCTCTTCTTGTACAGCCGCTGCCTCTTGAGGCCCTGGCGATAGCTGCGCAGCAGGTGGCGGCTGACGTATGCGTACAGGGTCGCCGGCTTCACGCCCAGGAGCTCGCACGCTTCGTCAGTCGTGAGGTACTCTTGACCCTCAATCATGACGACCACGCCCGAAGTATACATGTCCGGTCTGGCAGCAGCCAGCCTCCTTCAGGCGCCATGAACCACCTCATCATTCTGCCGTTTTCGGCGCCATAGGAGCACGGTGTGAAGCTGGGACTCACCTCCATGAACATAGGCGATTTGTGTCAGCCGGAGCTGGCCGGGCGGATGGCGCGGCTGGCCGAGGAGCTGGGCTACGACTCCCTGTGGACGGCCGAGCACGTGGTGATGGCCGACCCCTCGCCCCGTATGTCGCCCACCACCCGCCTGCTGGATCCGCTCATGGCGCTGGTCTTCTTCGCCGCCTGCACCAGCACCATCGAATTGGGTACCGGCATCGTCATCCTGCCCCAGCGGCAGCCGGTGGTGCTGGCCAAGGAGCTCACCAGCCTGGATGTGCTTTCAGGCGGCCGGTTCATGTTCGGCATCGGGGTGGGCTGGCAGGAAGCGGAGATGAACGCCACCGGGGTGCAGATGGCCGAGCGGGGCGCCCGCGCGGACGAGTACCTCGATGCGCTGCGGGCCCTGTGGGCCATGGACAAGCCGGAGTATCACGGCAAGTATGTGAGTTTTGCCGGCGTGAATGCTTACCCACGGCCGGTGCAGCGCCCTGGCCCCCGCCTGGTGATGGGTGGGTACGCGCCGGCAACCTATCGCCGCACGGTGGAACGGGCGCACGGCTGGTTCGGCTTCAACCGCTCGCTGGAGCAGACGCGTGAGACGCTGGCCACCCTGCACGAGCTGCGCTCCGCTGTCCAGCGGCCAGCGGAGCTGGGCGAGATCGACATCACTGTCTCGCCGCCACCGCCGGTGGACCGGACTATGGTGCAGGCCTATGCTGAGCTGGGTGTGCACCGCCTGCTGCTGCGCCCACCGGACGGTGATGCGCGCGCGATCGAGGCGTTTGTGCGAGACAACGCGCCGGCGGCGCTGGGAGCAACGCCCGCGCGGTGAACCGCATCCTCGGGCTGTACCTGGCGGGCGAAGCGCTGCTGCTGGTGCTGCTGCGCTTTGCGCCGGCAAATGGCATCTGGATGTTGCTGGTGGGCTTTCTGGCCATCGGCTTCGCCGGCGCGCTGGTGTTCCACAAGCGGCCGCTGGAGAGCTCGAAGGCGCTCATCGCGTCAACGGCCATCATCTTTCTGCTGTTCTGGCTGTACATCTTCGCCACCCTCATCTTCCATGCCCTGGCGGACCCCGGCCTTGTGCCGGAGGGCCTTCGGCAGGCACTCCAGTCCAACGCGGCCGGCAGCCTCATTGGAGCCGTCCCCGATGCGCTGGGCGCCATGTTCACTTCGTGGGTCATCTGCCTGCTGCTGGCCATGGCTGGCAACATCTTTGGCGTCAAGGTGGGCCGCCTGGTGCACCCAAGGCCACGCTGAGGGAACAAAAATCCGAGACATTCGCGGACCATTGACCGACAAGGTGTCCCCGTATGATGAAGTCGTGGCCATTAAGATAAGCGAGCAGGGCTTGCCGCCGGATCTGGGCGGCGTCCTTCGTCGGGTCGAGAACGGCGAAGCGTTTGTGATCACAAGTGGTGGTGTCCCAATGGCCAACCTCAATCCCCCCTGACATCGAAGCCGCGTACGGTACGCGAGTTTTTCGAGCACCTTTCGACGCTCCCCCAACCAGACGCGGACGTTTGGGATGATGTGGAGGCGGCCCACGAGGCGCAAAGGGATGGTGCTGGTCCGGCTTTAAGGCAGCAGCGGTGACTTTGGGGGCGGCGTTTGAGCTTGCGGTTGCGCCTCCTGCTCGCGCAGCGCGGCCAGCAGCTGGTAGATGTAGGTTTGGAGGGTGGCCGGCGGCACCGCGCCGGTGACCCTGTCCAGCTCCTGGCCCTGATAGAAGAACATCAGCGTGGGGATGCCCTGGATGCGGTAGCGCATGGCCAGGGCCTGCTCTTTATCCGTATCCACCTTGCAGAACTTCAAGTAGCCGCTGTAGCTGCGCGCCAGCTCATCGTAGATGGGCGCCATCTGCTTGCAGGGCCCGCACCACTCGGCCCAGAAGTCCACGGCCACCGGCACGCTGGCCTGCAGCACTTCCTTGTCCCAGTCCGCGGTGCCCACAGGCTTCACAGCGCCCGCCTCGGCCGCTTCCTGCGCTGCCTTTTCGGCGTCCCGCCGTTCCGCTCGTAGGCCGGCCACCTGCTCGGAGGTCATGGTTCCGGCCAGCTCCGCCGCCACAAGCTTGAGGTCCTCCAGATCGGGCGCGTAACGCAGTGCCTTCTTGTCGCAGAAGTTCAGGCACGGCGCGGGACAGTCCCCGCACACCTCGGGATGCGCCACAATGCGCTCGCCGTCGTCCAGCAGAGCCCTGCCGGTGTGGGGACACACCTCCAGCGGGAAGCAGTTGTGATGGTTACAGCGCGCATAGTCCACCAGCACGGGCATAGCGTCATTGTAGTGCGCCCACGGAGTGCGCCGTGCATGCCTGGCCGTGTTCGCGCACGCGCTTGATATGATCTGCGCGGCCTGGAACCCGGCTTCGGGGTCCAGCTTTGGAACCAAGCAAGAGAAGGGTGAAGGCACGGCATGGTACCTGCCAAAACACACGCGACGGCCATTCGCCAGCGCCAGGGGAAGGCGGCACCACTGGTGCTGCAGCTGAACGATGAGGACCTGCTCGTCCGCCACTACCTGCACGTTGCCACGCAGGGCGTGTACCTCACGGGCGATGTTGCGCCGCACGTCGAGGACCTGCACGACGAAGGGCTGCGGTTGCTCACCAACCGAAGCTGGGGCCTGCGCAAGACGGAGGAAGCGGCAGTGCGCCGCGTGGTGCAGCTGGCCCTCAAGCACAACTTGGGCGTCGAAACCTATTAAGCGCTGAAGGGACCCGCTTCGGCAGGTCCCTTCAGTATGGGCGCCCGCGGGGAGGACTGGAGGAGGCGGGCACCCTCAGACTGGCGGCGGGCCAGAGCCCGCACAGCCGCCACCCACAGGTACGCGCCGCCGCCCCCGCTGGATGTGTTTTGAGTTACCATCCCCTCCAGAAACGTGGTCAGCAGCATGCAGAGCCCGGAGCGCGAGTGCCCCGAGCACCAGTTCGGTCTGAATTCGCAGCAACGCCTCGCCGGCGCTGGTCGAGCGCCCCGCGTGGCTTGCTGGCGCGCTTAGCCGTGGCCGAGAGTGGCCCGGAGTGGGCGCCCAATGGGGATGAGCTGGCCTACTGGCAGTTCCTACGGCTGAGCGGCCGGCCCTGCGTGGCGTGGCTGTGTCTGAGCGAAGGGAAGGCGTCCATGTGGGCGCGCCCGCGGGATCCGCTCATGCGGCACGCCTTCGTCACCAAGCACGCCGGGCACGAGCACCTGTACGTGGGCGAAATTCTGGACCGGCACAGCGACGCCGCGAGCTGAGTGGCTATGGCCCCCGGCGCTGCAGCCGCCTGGCGGGTTTGCGCAAAAGGCCGTTAGGCCGGTTCAATGGTGGCTGTGAGCCCAAACGTTTGGATGCGCTGAGCGTAAAGTTCCGCCGTTTCCTTGGGTACCACCACTACCGTGGCCTTGCCGTTGTTGTGCGCCTCGAGCATGATGCGCACGGCCTCCTCCGCTTCCAGGCTGGGCACGCTCTTCACCAGCGCGCTCACCACGTGGTCCATGCTGTTCTTGTCGTCGTTGTGCAGCACCACACGATAGCCGGGCAAAAAGCGCGTCAGCAGTTCCTGTTCGCCCGCGGTGAGCTCGTCCGGCCGGGTGGTGGGCGCGGTTTGCAGCCCTGGGCTGGCGCCCGTCGCGGCACGTGGTGCAGCCTTCATCCTGCTCCTGATGCGTCCATCATAGCCAGCGCGGCGAGTCGCCGCCTGGGCGCAACCCGGCGCACGTGCACCGCGCGAGCTCGTTGACCGCGGCCAGCGGCCAGGAGCCCTCACCGCTGCGCGCCGCGAAAAAGGCACGTTCGGCGAAGGGGTCGAAGCAAAGAGAGGGGGATGCCCCGGGCGCACTCCGGGTGGGCTTCATTGGCGCGGGGCGCGCCGGTAGTGCCCTGGCCCGGCAGCTGGCAGAGGTGGGGGTGACTGTCGTGGCCGTGTACAGCCGCACCGCCGCGCGAGCGCAAGCGCTGGCGGCCCGGCTGCCGAACTGCCTGGTCGCCCAGAGCGCCCAGCAGGTGAGCCAGCTCGCGCAGCTCGTGTTCCTGACGGTGCCCGATGGTGAGATCCGGGCCGTGGCCGAGGAGGTGAACTGGCGCAAAGGCCAAGCCGTGGTGCACTGCAGCGGCGCGGCGGGGCCGGAGCTGCTGGAAGCCGCCGCGAGGCAGGGTGCCTGGATAGGCGCCTTTCACCCACTGCAAACGTTTGCCCGGGCCGATGCACCGGCCTCCCTGGCGGGCTGCGCCGTGGCCATCGAGGCGGAAGAGCCGCTACACACACAGCTGCTGGAACTGGCGCGCGCGCTCGGCGCACTGCCGCTGGAGCTGCCTCCCGGCGCCCGGCCGCTCTACCACGCCTCCGCGAGCCTTGCCAGCAACAGCCTGGTTGCCCTGCTGGCCGCCACGGCCGGCCTGTGGGCCACCTTTGGGCTGGACCGTGCCGCCGCGCTGGCCGCGCTGCTGCCGCTGGTGCGAGCCACGCTGGACAACGTCGCCACGCTTGGCCCCGTGGAGGCGCTCACCGGGCCGGTGGCACGGGGCGACGTGGGCACTGTGCGCCAGCACTTGGAGGCGCTGGGGAAGCAGGCGCCGGATATGATCGGCCTGTATCGCGAGCTGGGCCGCTGGACCCTGGCGCTCGCACTGGAGAAGAAGACGATCGCACCGGCCCTGGCGCACGACCTGCGCGAGCTGCTTGAGAGCTCACTCTAGGCAGCACATGGCCCTGCACATCGCGCGCAGCGTGGCGAACGCGCGCCAGGCCAGCGGGCGGCTGCCGCGGCCGTTGGGGCTGGTGCCCACTATGGGCTACCTGCACCAGGGTCACTTGAGCCTGGTGCGGGCGGCGCGGCGCGAGAATGCCAGCGTGGCCGTGAGCATTTTCGTGAACCCTGCCCAGTTTGGCCCCACTGAAGACTTTGCCCGCTACCCGCGCGACTTCGAGCGGGACGCGCAGCTGCTGGATGCGGAGGGCGTCGATCTCGTGTTCGCTCCGGAGGTCGCGGATATGTATCCGGAGGGACACCAGACGTTTGTGCTGCCCGGGCGTGTCGCTGAGGGGCTGGAGGGTGCCGCGCGGCCGGGCCACTTCCGCGGGGTGGATACGATCGTTCTCAAGCTGTTCAACATTCTGCAGCCGGCGCGCGCCTACTTCGGCCGCAAGGATGCGCAGCAGCTGGCGACCCTGCGCAAGATGGTGGCGGACCTGGATGTTCCGGTCGAGATCCGCGCGCTGCCCACGATCCGCGAGGCCGATGGTTTGGCGCTGAGCAGCCGCAACGTGTACCTCTCGGCCGAGGAACGGCCGGCAGCACTGGTGCTGTCACGCGCGCTGGCCGCCGCGCAGCGCCGCTTCCAGGCGGGCGAGCGCCGAGCCGAGACCCTGCGCGAGGTGATGCGCCAGGCGCTGGCCGCGGAGCCGCTGGCCAGCCCCGAGTATGTGAGTGTGGCCGGCGGCGATTCGCTGGACGAGCGGGAGAGCGCCGCCGAAGGCGACGTTGCCTCGCTGGCGGTGCGCATTGGCCGCACGCGGCTGATCGACAATGTCATCCTTCAAGCAGCACGGGAGGCGGACGACTTATGAGACACGACCACGATTTTGATGTGATGGTGATTGGCGGTGGCGGTGCGGGCTACGCGGCCGCCAGCACCGCGGCGAAGCATGGCGCCAAGGTCGCCATGATCGAGGACTGGAAGCTGGGCGGCACCTGCCTCAACGTGGGCTGCGTGCCCACCAAAACGCTGCTGCGATCGGCTTACGTGTACGAGCTGATCAAGCGCGCGGGCGAGTTCGGCATTCAGGTCGGCTCGGCCGCCGTGGATTTCAAGGCGGTCATGCAGCGCAAGAATGACGTGATCGCCGGCTTCTCGGGCGAGGGGCCGGAGGAGAGCCTGCGCAGCCAGAACATCACCTGGCTCAAAGAGCATGCGCATTTTGTGGATGCACATACGCTGCGCGTGGGCCAGCGCGATTGGAGGAGCGACAAGTTCGTGGTTGCCGCCGGCTCGCGGCCGGTGATCCCTGCGCTGCGCGGGCTGACCGATGTGGAGTACATCACCAGTGATGGCGCACTGGAGCTGGCGGAGCTGCCGCGGAGCATCGCGATCGTGGGCACTGGCACAGTGAGCTGCGAATTCGCGTCGCTGTTTCGGGCGTTCGGCTCCGAGGTGACGGTGATTGGCCGGCGCCTGCTGCCCAGGGAGGACCACGACCTCACCGCTGCCCTGGCCGAGGCATTTGGGCAGCGAGGTATCCGCCTGGCGGCCGGCCGGGCCGAGGCGGTGCGGCGCGACGGGAGCCGGACGGTGGTGCTGGTCCGGCGTGAGGATGGCTCGGCTGAGGAGGTGGCCGCGGAGGTGCTCATGCTGGCCGCGGGTCGCGAGGCGCGCACCGAGGAGCTGGATTTACCGGCCGCCGGCGTGGACACCTGGGACAAGGGCATTCGTGTGGATGCCTCAATGCGTACCTCGGCCGAGCACATCTGGGCCGCGGGCGACATCATTGGCGAGCACATGTACACCCACTCGGGAGATTACGGCGCGGAGATCGCCGGCTGGAACGCCGTGCACCCTGCCGATCAGCATCAGGTGGACTGGCGAGTCATTCCCCGGCCGGTGTTCTCTCTGCCCGAGTTCGCGGCCGTGGGCCTCACCGAGGAGCAAGCGATGCAGGCCGGCGAGGAGATCGAGGTTACCCGCGTGCGCTTCAACGAAGTGACCAAGCCCATCATCGACCGCGAGACCGAGGGTTTTGTGAAGATCATCGCCCGCGCCAGTGATGGCCAGATCCTGGGCGCGGGCATCACCGGGGAGGAAGCGACCACGCTCATCTCGGAGCTGGTGGTAGCCATGGCCGGCAAGGTTTCCGCCTGGACCGTGGGCGATGCCATTCACCCCTACCCCAGCTTGCCGGAGATGGTCCGTTGGACCGCCGACCAGGTGGGCAAAGCCCGTGAAGCCGAAGGCCACGGTGCCCACTGCATCGAGGGCATCTCCGAGCCCAAGCTGCTGGTGTAATCCGCTTCAGCCTGTGCAACGCAGCGACCGGATCAGGAAACCAGGCGCACCTCACAACGGATCCCGTGCGCGGCAGCCAGGCGTGCGTCGCGCGTAAGCAGCACAGCAGCCTCCTGCTCGGCCAGCGCAACGTAGGCGGCATCATACGGCGTAAGCTGGTGGCGTAGCTCCCACACGCGTGGCAGCAGCGGTGCGTGGTCGCGCCGGGCGATGCGCAGGTCGGGGTCGCGCCGCAGCATCGTTCGGCCGCTTGCCTCGCTGATCTGTCGAGTGAGGACCAGGCGCCGCAGGGCCGACACGACCTCCAGGTCTATAAGGCCGGGCGCGGTCAGCGGCCCCTGAGCCGCAAGCAGAGTGACGGTGCCGGGGCCTCCGCGTCCCCATAGCACCTCGACGACGACGCTGGCATCGACGACGGTCAGTGGGCGTCGCGATCTTGCCGGATCAACTCCACGATCCGCTGGGTCGGGATGTCTTCGGCGATCGGTTCCCAGTGCGCCAGCACCTCTGCCAGCGGCCGGTCCGCATGTATCTCCAGGTGATCGCCTACCAACTCGAGTTCCACAGACTGGCCTTCACCAGTATGGCAGGCAGCCAGCAGCACAGGAGGAATGGTGATTCCCAGCGAGTTGCCGAGTCGAACAACCTTACGCTTCGTAGTGTGAGATTATAACATTACATTATAAAATAAGATGTGGATCCCAACCCGCCCGCGGGCGCTACCCGTGCGGCAGCTGGCCCCAGGCGGCCAGGTGGCGTTCGCTCACCTGCTCGCACTGGAAGTGGGGCAGGCCGGCGGCGTGCAGTTGAGCGCGCACTTCCTCCAGCGTGAAGGCGGCGCATAGGGAATTGAAGAAATCCTCCCGCAGCACTGGCGGATCGTGCGGCGAGACGCGCTGCACAATCTCGCGGGCCTCGGCGGGAGAGCTGGGCCGAAGCAGGTCCATCACCAGCACGCCGGCGCCACTCGCGCCCAGGCGCAGGGCTTCGCCCCACAGCAGGGCCCCGTCCGGCAGGTGGTGCAGGACGCTGTTGGAGGTGATGGCTGCGCAGCCGTGCACGGGCAGCGCCACATTGGGGAACTGGCCCAACTGGAGGTGGATGCGCGGTTCGAGGCCGGCCTCGGCCACGGCTCGACGGCCGGGGCCGAGCATGGCCTCCGAGCCGTCGATGCCCACCAAGCTCACGCCGGGCAGCGCGTGCGCCAGGCGGATGAGGATGTCCGCCGGCCCGCAGCCCAGGTCCACCACGGTGCCGCTGGTGATGGCCGGGAACTTTTCAGTGAACAGCCGCGCGAAGTGGGCGTTTGCGTCCGAGAAGTCTGCCCCGGCGTAGGCCAGCGCTTGAGGCTCGTCCAGCATCAGCTCTGGCTCCAGTATGCGCTCCACCCAGCCAGTCTAAACCGGAGTCCCCACGGCGCTCTCGAGAAAGGAGAACGCCTCCACTCCTAGGCTAGGATGCCGGCGGGAGCGGAGAGGGCCGCCGCTGGTAGGATGTCGGCGTGAAGACTCCGGACGAGATTGCAGCCATCCCCGCTCCGGAGCCGATGCTCACCGCGGCGGACCTCATTGCTCGGGCCAGCTCACTGCGTCCATTACTGGTGGCGCACCAGGCCGAGTGCGAGACGCTGGGCCGCGTTTCCGACGAGGTGAATGCCGAGCTGGTCAAGGCCGGCTTCTACCGCACGGTTCAGCCGCGGCGGTTCGGCGGCTACGAGTTCGACGTGCCGACCTTCTACCGCGTGATGATGGAGGTGTCCCGCGGCTGCATGGAGACGGGCTGGGTGCTGGCGCTCACCGCCGGCCACCCCATGCTGCTGGCTGCCTTCCCACTGGAGGGCCAGGCCGAGGCCTATGGCCCACGAGGCGAGTTCCGCGGGCCGGCCGCCTTCAACCCGCCGGGCACAGCCGTTGCCGTGGAGGGCGGTTATCGGGTCAGCGGCGCCTGGGTATCGGCTTCCGGAGTCGACATTGCCACGCACTTCATCGGCAGCGCCACGGTGCGAAGCGACGAGGAGGGCGAGCCCGGCTTCCCCATCCAGTTCGTCCTGGCCCGTGACGAGTTCGAGATCGTGGACGACTGGCAGGTCATGGGCATGCAGGGCACGGGCTCCAAGACGGTGCGCGCATCCGACCAGTTCGTGGCGGCGCGCCGCACCGTCCGCACCCTGGGCACCCAGCGCGGTGTTGATGCCGAGCGCCAAACGGATCGGCTGTACGACAACCCGATGTATCGCGGGCGTGTGGGCCCTTTCCTCATCGGCGAGGCGACGGCGGTGGCAGTAGGCGGCGCCCGAGCGGCACTAGACCTGTTCGCCCAGAGCATGCTGGGCAAACGCGGCATGTTCCCGCCCCACCTGGAGCGGACAGCCGATCCCGAGTACCAGGGCTACTACGGCCGAGCGCTGGCACTGGTATCGACGGCTGAGGCGGCCCTTGTGCGAGCCGGCGAAGACTTCATGGACTATGCGCACGCTGAAGCCGATGGCGGCGAGCCATTCGGCCGAGATAAGGAGCTGCGGCTGTCCTTGATCGAGCAGCAGTGCGTGCACATGGCCTGGGAGGCGCTGGACCTCATCTTCCGGACGGCGGGCACCACGGCTTCGGCCAAACAGGGCGCGGCTCTTGGTCGCATCTTCCGCGACCTGGCGGTGATAAACACGCACCCCGCCCTCCAGCTGGAGCGCACCGGCCTGGCGGCCGCCAAGCTGCTGTTGGACCCGCCGCCAGCGCCCGCACCCGCTCATCGTTTGCCATAGCCAGCTCCCTGGCAGGCTCGGTGAGGCGGCCGCCGTCTGCCGGAAGCTATGAGGACAGCATGCTCGTGACGTGGTCGGCGACAACCAGGTCCATCTCAGTCTGGGCCAGCACCTCATCCACCGTGAAGCCGGGGGCGATCTGCTCCAGCACGAAGCGGCCGTTGACGCGGCGCAGCACCGCCAGGTCGGTGACGACCACGTCCACGCAGTTCCGGCCGGTGGGATCGAAGGCCACCTGCTTGACCAGCTTGGGCCGGTTCTGGCTGTCGCGATGCTCCATGACGATCATCAGCAGCTTGCGGCCGGCCACGAGGTCCATGGCGCCGCCGATGCCACCTTCCAGGAAGCCGCCTGTGGTCCAGTTGGCCAGGTTGCCCTGCTGGTCCACCTGGTAGGCGCCCAGCACCACCGCTGCCAGGTGGCCGCCACGCGCCATTTCGAACGACGTCACGCTGTCAAAATACGCGCCGCCTGGATTCATGCTCACGAACTCGCCGCCAGCGTTGTAGATGTCCAGGTCCACGTCGTCACCATCCACCTGCTCGCCATAGCCCAGCACGCCGTTCTCCGCGTGCAGCACGATGTTCCGGCCAGCCAGGTAATTCGAGATCATGGTGGGGATGCCCACACCGAGGTTCACCACGCTCCCTTCCGGGAGGAGCATGGCCGCCGCCTGCGCCGCCTGTGCACGTGTCAGCGCCGTTTTGCCGCCATAGGTCTTGGGCACGTCGGCGGGGCGCTTCCGGCCCTTACGCGCCGCGATCATGCCGGCAATGTCGAAGCTGTCCGTCTTCTGCACCACGCGCGACACGAAGATGCCGGGTAAATCGACATCGCCCGGGGCGATGGCGCCAAACGGCACAATCTCTTCGGCTTCCACAATCGCCACACGCGCCGCCTTGGCGAAGCTGGGGCCAAAGTTCTGGCTGCCGCCGCGGAACTGGACATTACCGGACTCGTCGGCCCGGTAGGCGTGCAGGAAGGCGTAGTCCAACGGCAGCCATTGCTCCAGGATGTAGGGCCGGCCGCTGAACCAGCGCAGCTCTTTGCCACGGGCAATCAGGGTGTCGGCGCCGGCCGGCGTGAAGAAGGCGGGGATGCCGGCGCCGGCGGCCCGGCAGCGCTCCACCAGCGTTCCCTGGGGCACCAGCTCGAAGGCGATGGCGCCGGAGGCCACGCCCTCCTCGGTCGCTCCAGGAGGGCGGTTGCGCGGCGCGAACGCGGCGATGATCTTGGTCACTCGCCCCTTGTCGATGAGATGCTCGCGTGGATGGACGCCGATGCCATTGGTCACCAGGCACAGATTTTTGGCGCCTTGCTCGCCGAGCGCGGCCACCAGGGTGCCGGGCGCGCGATGGCCGCCGCCAAAGCCGGCGATGGCGATGGTCGAGCCGTCTGGTACATCGGCCACGGCCGCGAGGGCCGAGCCGAATACCTCACCCAAGGCGCGCCCCCTCAGACCGCGACTGGCCGGTGAGCCCGCAGGAAGTCGCGCACCTGGCCGAGGGCACGCTCTTTCAGGTCAGGAGTGTCCTTCCAGGGGTAGATCGTCACCTCGGCTTTGGGCGCCAGCTCTGCCACTTCCATAGCTGTCGCGTAGGGGTGGGCCGGCACGTCGTCCGGCATGACCAGCAGCGGCGTCTGGCAGGAGCGCACGAAGTCGCGCGAGACGCTGTACACGAAGTCCGGCTGCACGCGATACAGGTCATGCAGGTAGGCGTCGACTTGCGGCAGCGTGATCTCGGGCCGCTTGGCCATCAGCTCCGGCGCCCACATGTCCCTGCCGGAGCGATGCATCACGTTCGGGTCTTCGGGCCGGTGGCCCACGGGCTGGCACAGCACGCCCGCCACCAGGCGGCGCGGGGCGCGCTCGGCGACCTTGAGCACGAAGGGGCCGCCGATACAGCAGCCCAGCATCATGAACTCGCGGATGCCCAGGTGATCCATCAAGCCGAGCTGATCGTCGGCGAAGGCGCCCCACCCGTCAGCCATGGGGATTGGGCCGGTCGACTCGCCCTGGTTGGCGTTGCGCTGTTCCATCGTGATGACCCGGTACTCGCTCTTGAAGGCGTCGAAGAAGTTGATGACGGCCGTTTGCCAGTTGCTCAGCCGCGAATTCAGCCCGCCTCCAGGCGTCACCAGCAGCGGAAAGCCGCTCCCAGCCTCCTCGTAATGAATGCGGACCGAGCCTTGCTCGTAGTACGGCATCGTTCTTCCTCCGACCCAGCAGTGTCGCGGACACTGTACCGGATCGGGGGAGGATACACAGATCGACGCCAGCCGGCTCGTCCGGTGGCCGCGCGGGTCGCCGACCAACGCGGAAATGAAAGTGGGCCGTGACGACGGATGTATGATGTGGACGAACCACGGCAGCACGTCCAGGCCTTGCACGCCCGGACACAAGAGACATCTGGAGCATGCCAGCCTGGGCTTGGACCTCGTCCACCACGCTCTGAGGGAAGCCACCGAGCACGCGGACTTCACCGGCCACATCGAGCCGGCTCACCTCACCACTCTTGGCGTGCTCCTGCCCGGTGGCGGACCGAGGATGTCTCGATGACGGCAGCGGCCGTCGCCCTCCTGGTCGTGCTCAGCTTGGCTTTCGCCTGGAGCATGGGCGCGCACTACACCGGGGCCGTGATGGGCATGCCCTACGCCTCAAAGTCGATCGGCCTGTGGCCGGCGCTGCTGAGCCTGTCCGTGCTGACCGTGATCGGCGCCACGTTTGCCAGCCATGGCGTGCAGCAGACCGTGGGGCTTGACCTTGTCGACATCAGTCGCGTCACCGCCTGGATGCTGGTGGTCATCGAGTTCGGCGCCTTTGTGCTGACCACCGTCTACACCTATTTCAAGGTGCCCACCTCGACCATTCAGATTCTCGTGTTCTGCATCGTGGGGACGGCCCTGGCGCATGGTACGCCCATCAATTGGGCAACCATCTGGCGCCTCGCCATAGCCTGGGTTCTGGCGCCGCCAGCGGCGTTTGCCCTCGGGTTCATTGCGACCAAACTGCTGGACCGGATCGTGCCCGAGGCGCGCCTGGCCCAAGCCAGCCGGCAGGTCACCCTCTTGCCCAAGCTGCTGGTGCTGGTCGGGCTGGGTGCATCCTTCGTGCTCGGCGCCAACGACGTGTCGAACGCCGTTGGAGTGTGGGGCTCGGTTCATCTCACTGCAGTGCTCCTCGCTGGCTTTGCCGGCGGCCTGTTCATGGCCCTTGGCGCGCTCACGTGGGGGCAGCGCATCCTCAATCGTGTTGCCTTCGACATTGTCAAGATGGACCTGGCTATGGCCAGCGCCGCGCAATTCGTCCAGGCGCTGGTGGTCATTCTGGCAGTGACCCAAGGCCTGTTTACATCTATGAACCAGGCGCTGGTAGGCGGCATGGCCGGGGCCGGTTTCGCCCGTGGGAAGGAAACAGTCCAGACGAGCACAGTGTTCGGCATTCTCAAGGGTTGGGCCATCAGCCCTATCACCGGCGCCAGCCTTTGCTTCGTGCTCTACAAACTACTGGCCCTGCTCGGAGCTCGCTGAGAAGTAACGCGCTGCGCGGCCTGACACCCCCGCCCGGGTGAGCTGTGGCTCGTTGACCAGAAATGGGACATGGCACCAGTTAGTCTTGCCTCTTCCTTGCCAGGCCACGCGTGATGCGGCAGATGCGTTGGTGTCGCTCTTGCTGGCGTTCAAATGGTGTGCTGAGGTTGGCTGAAAGGCGGCTTTGATAGAATCGGGCGCACTCCCGGCTGCCTCTTTTCGCCTGCGCCGAGTATTTCGTCCGGAGTGTTTTGCATGCCCTCAGCACATCATCCCTCTTGCCGGCTGTGTCGCGCCCTCAGCCTGCGCATCGTTGCCACCCACGCTTCCCCGACCGCGGGGCGCTCATGAAAGGCGGAGCCGCCATCGCCGAAGTGTTGAAGCGCGAAGGTGTTGACCGCGTGTTCTGCTTTCCCGCCAACCCACTGATCGATGCCGCCGCCGGCGCGGGCATCCGGCCCATCGTGGCACGCATGGAGCGGGTGATGATGAATATGGCCGATGGCTACACGCGCGCCGGCAACGCCAAGCCGATCGGCGTGTGCATGATGCAGGGTGGCCCTGGTATCGAGCACGCCTTCGGCGGCGTAGCCCAGGCCTATGCCGATTCCACCCCGCTGCTGGTGCTGCCGGGCGGGTCGGCGCGCTCGCGCTCCAGGCTGCCTACGTCGTTCGAGGCAAGGGACAACTACGCGCACATCACCAAGTGGGCCGATACGTTCTCCTCCGCCCAACGCGTGCCGGACCAGATGCGCCGCGCTTTCAGTTACCTGCGGTCGGGCCGGCCGGGCCCGGTGCTGCTCGAAACGCCGGGCGACGTGGTGGCGGAGGAGTTCGATGATGCCGCCTTCCATTACACGCCAGTGCCGCGCCTGCGTAGCAGCGCCGATCCGGACGCCGTGCGCGAGGTGGTGAAACTGCTGCTTTCCGCCAGCCGACCGCTCATCCACGTGGGCCAGGGCGTGCTCTGGGCGGAGGCCACGCGCGAGTTGGTGGAGTTTGCCGAGTTGGTGCAGGCACCGGTTATGACCACTCTGCCGGGCAAGGGCGCCATGCCCGAGAATCATCCGCTGGCCATTGGCGTCGGCGCGGTGTCCGTGACGCCGGCGGTCAAGCACTTCCTGCCCCAGGCGGACTTGCTGTTCAGCATCGGCGCCGGGCTGGCGCGGACGCTGGGCAGCGTGGGCATCCCCGCCGGCAAGAAGATGATCCAGTGCACCACGGATGAGCGCGACCTGAATGCTGAGTACGCTCTGGACGGCGCCCTCATGGGCGATGCCAAGCTGGTGCTGGGCCAGCTGTGTGAGGAGCTGCGCCGCCAGTTGGGCACCGAGGGCCGCGCGGGTGATGACAAGACCCGCCGGGAGATCGCGGACGCCAAGGCGCGGGGCCTGGAGGCGTGGCTGCCCAAGCTCACCTCAGATGAAGCGCCCATCAACCCCTATCGCATCGTGTGGGAGCTCAACCGAAACGTGGACAAGGCCACTACCATCATCACCCACGATTCCGGCCACCCGCGCGACCACCTGGCCCCGTTCTACGAGGTCACCACGCCCCGGGGCTACATTGGCTGGGGCAACTCCACGCCGCTGGGATCGTCGCTTGGGCTGGCCCTGGGCGCCAAGATGGCGCAGCCGAGCAAGCTGGTGATCAACGTGTTGGGCGACACCGGCTTCGGCCAGTGCGGCATGGACCTGGAAACGGCCACACGGGAGCGCATCCCCATCCTCACCGTGCTGATCAATAACTCCGCCATGGGCGGCTACGACCGCATGCAGCCGGTGGCCCAGGAGAAGTTCAACATCAAGCGCATGTCGGGCGATTACACCGGCGTGGCCAAGGCGCTGGGCGCCTACGCGGAGCGCGTGGAGAAACCGGCGGACATCGCGCCAGCCATCAAGCGCGCCCAGGAGAAGATTGCCGGCGGACAAACAGCGCTGCTGGAGTTCATCACCCGCGAGGACACCAGCTTCCTGCGCGCGTAGGTTCGCGGCCCCAACAGCGCCGGTCCGCGAGCCCAGCTGCCGGGGCGACCACCCTCAACCGCGGATCGCGATGGCTCTGGCGCGACTCCGGCGGCAGCTTGCACTCACCTGCCGGCCTCGGGCTATCTGCCGAAGTACGTTCTCAGGTCGTGGCGCAGGCGATTCCAGGTGCGGTCGATACTGGCGAGCTGCTCGGCGCTGGCCAGCGCCAGCGTGGTGCCGGCTTCGGGCATCCAGAGCAGCCGGTCCACCCAGAAGCCGGAAGCGGTGCCGGGCGCCGTGCGCAGCAGCAGGCCGCGCGTCTCCTGGGCCTCGAAGGTAGCCCGCGATGTGCCCCGCCAGGCGATGGCCAGAGCCTCGTGCCACCAGGCCGCGACGGTGCGATCCGGCTGGTTGGCCAGCAGCCGGGCCAGCAGCTCCGGACCCTGCTCCGCGGTGCGCAGCGGCTGCCACCAGGCGGACAGGGCGGGAATCACCAGGCCTCCGTCCGAGGCAATGGCCCAGCCGTTGGTGGAGTACGCCAGGGCTTTGGCCGTGGCGTTCTCCCGGAATGTGGCGCCTGTTTCAGGCACGCTCAGCGGCGGCGCGTCCAGGGGTTGCAAGGGCAGGCCAGCCAGCAGCCAGCGCAGCTTGGCGTGCTTCGCCGGGTTGTTCGTACCGAGCACGATCGGTGGCGCCTGCGCAACCTCGGAATCAGCCGAGCTGTCGCTCACCCAAGCTATAATCTCACGGTTCTTCGCCGAGATAGCTCAGTCGGTAGAGCAGTGGACTGAAAATCCACGTGTCCGCGGTTCGATTCCGCGTCTCGGCACCACGAGTCACGTTCACGCATTTGACGATAACTTGGCCAGCTGTGTGATTAGCGAGCAAGCTGATACCTACCGATACCTGTCGCCTCTAAGAATGGGGCTTGCCGACCCAACCAGTGGTCCCTAACGGGAGCCGTTACCAGCGCTGGTGAGGAAGGCTTCCATGCCCGCGGCAAGCTCTCGCTTGCGGGCGTTCATAGATGTGCCCATAGGTGCCGCTCGTCAGGGCAATAGTGCTGTGGCCGAGCTGGTTCTTGACATCGTGGAGATCGGGCACCTTGCGCGAGCAACAGGCTCGCCGGCGAGTGCCTGAGCGTGTAGAAATGACGCGACGGCGAACCAGTCGTTTCAGGCC
>JBOGTU010000155.1:0-5548 GCA_050695655.1 Chloroflexota bacterium
GCCAGCGCCACCGCGCTCTCAGCCTCCGCGTCGGCATAGTCCAGCAGGAGGCGTCGCTGCTCGTTCGTCAGCAGCTGGGCAGCGAGGGCAGCATAGGCCTGTCCGGCGGTCGCACTCGCCTGCTCCAGGCGCGCCGTGAATGGCGGAGTTACCTCGATACCTACGTCACGGCCGGAATGCTGCTCGGTCGCCTATATCTTCCCCAAATGATGACCCGCGGCTGGGGGCGAGTTCTTTTACGGCGCGGGGGTCACCGAGCGCCATTTCGAGCACAGAGGTCGAAGGCGTCGGTCCGGTGTTACTCACGAGGATGTCGATGTCGGGGACTTCAGCAGTAATCTCGATGACTTGATTGGGATTGGCAAGGTCGACGGCGTGACCGCGAATGTCCGCAGATGGATATTCGAGCCGGAGTCTGTCGACCGCTGACCGGACACTGCCTTCGCTCCGGCCGTGCAGATACACCTGAGCTCCGGCCTCCGTCAACCGTCTGGCTATGGCGTATCCCATGCCAGAGGTCGAGCCGGTGACCAGCGCTCGCTTGCCGTTGAGATCGATGCTCATTTGCCCCCCTTGTAACTAGACGGCGGGCTGTCGATTTTGTTTTCGCTTGTCCTTGAGTCGCGTCATGCTCTGCGGAGTTGGCTTTGCCGCTAGCCTGCGTGCGCGTCGCCAATGGGATTCAGGACTAAGTTGTGCTCAAGCAGCGCCTTTAGCCCAGCGAGAACGAAGGTAAATCCGGTTGCAGAACTGATTGCGGCTCGCGCGACCCGCGCGTCGTCTCCAGCGAAGCCGCTGTTTGTTACGCTGACGAACGTTGTGTCGTCCGATTTGCGAGTGAACACCCATTCCACGGCTGTGGAGGCACCGTCATATGGCCAGTGGAAATAAATTCGGCTGTTTGGCTCAACCACCTTCACATCTACCTCTGCGGAGACGTTGTACATTTCCCAATCCCACTTGAGCCGTTTTCCGGGTTCCAACCGTCCGCTGCTCTTGGTGAACCAGAACTTGGACGTAATCTCGGGGTCTATGAGTGCCTCGAACACCTCTGACACCGGTCTACGGATCAGCATTTGGGTTTGAGCTACCACGGCAATTTGATTCATTGGCCTCTCACCTCATTTAGTTGTCCGAGTTGTAGGCAACCCGGCAGGGTGCTGAGCTGTTATGCCGAATACGGCACTTGACTCAGCACTCGACAAAATCCTTTAACCGCCTTAGTGCTTGGTTCCACTGTTCGGAAATCCCTTCGATACAGTCGCTGGCGGCTGATAGCGGCGTTGGATCTAGGGACCACAGGCTCTCGCGGCCGAGCCGAGAGCTGCTGGCTAGTCCCGTTTCTGACAGTACCTGCAGGTGTTTCGTCACTGCTTGTCGCGTGATTCCACCCCCGGCTGTCAGTCGCGTAATGGACAGCGGTCCCTCGACGCTCAGACGCGCCACAAGGCGCAGCCGAGTATGGTCACCTAGCGCTGCGAAAAGGGAAGCCAAATATTGGTCTGGGGCTGGCGCGAGGCTATGGCTAGTCGCCGATGCCAAGATACTGCTCAATAGCATTAAACTGCTCGGTCCAGCCCTGCTCGTTTCCACGGTAGGCGTCCATGAGGCGCGTCAACGGGATGCCTTCGAAACCTGATTCCTCCATGGTTAGCAGCGTCCCATCCTCCAACTCCTCGAGTTCGAAGACCACGACTGTAGTGGGCTCATTCGAATAGTCCGCCGCCGGGTCGACGCTGTTTGGGTGCCAACGCCAGGAGAAAAGCCGCTCCGGCTCTAGTCGTTCAATGGTCATGTGGAACGGCACATGCTCGTAGCCTGGATGAAGGATCCTGCCGCGAATGCGCGCACCTTCCAAAAAGGGGCCATCCAGTTTGACTTGAAACCAGCGGCCGAATTGATCGGCATCTGCCAGTGCCTCCCACACCCGGGAGCGCGGCGCACACAGCAGGAGTCGCTTCACGATGCGACCTGTATTCGCCATCTGCACAAACACGCAACCTCCTCATTGCATATTACCCGCCCTTGCCAATAATGCAACCACCGAGTTGCGCGTTAGGTCAAGGTCGGTCGTTTGTTGTTGCGTTATATCTGGGGGAGTGGCGCCCGTGGCAAAAGCGAGCTCACCGGGCGAGTGCGGCTAGAACATCAAGGCGGGTCAGCTTCCGCGGATTTGCCATCGCCAGTACCCGGGTGACCCGCCCGTTCTCTACCACGAAGCTGACCGCCGCCAGATGGCCGTCGACTTCAATCCGGCCCGCAAGCGCACCGTTGAGCCATAGGCCCGACACGACTCGGTTCGGGCGCGCGAGCATCATTCTTGCGACGAGTTCGGCCCCGTGGATCGGAGCCCGAGCGGCTGGCGTCAGCCCTCCACCATCGGCAATCAGGACCACGTCTGGCGCTAGGATTTCCAACATCTCCTGCAACTGACCGGTTTGCAATGCGTCCAGAAACCGCTCTACAACAGCCTGATGTTCCGACCGGGTGACTTTCAACCGGGGTCGGCGAGCCAGCACATGATCACGTGCCCGCCGGGCAATCTGCCGCGCAGTCGCTTCTGACCTCCCGATGGCCGAGGCGATCTCGGCGTAGGGCACCTCGAAGACCTCGTGAAGTACAAAGACCGCCCGCTCCGACGGGCCGAGCGTTTCCAGCACGGTCAGCATCGCCATCGAGATGCTCTCTGCGAGTTCGATGTCTTCCGCAATATCGGGACTGGTCAGCAGCGGTTCTGGCAGCCACTCGCCAACGTACTCTTCCCGGCGTCGCGACAACGTCCGGAGGCAGTTGAGAGCTTGCCGGGTGACGACTCGTATCAAGTAAGCCCGCGCGTCATGGACCTCAGCTCGGTCGACATTGGCCCATCGCAGCCAGGACTCCTGCACGACGTCCTCCGCGTCAGCCGCCGACCCGAGCATCTCGTAGGCTATGGTGAACAGCAGACTGCGGTGTGCCACAAAAGGGTCGTTGATCATGCCGTCGATGCCACGCCGCGACTCTAGGGCCGTGTAGCTAATGGAATCTCGCACGCAGCGGAGAACCCCTGCGACTTGATCCCCAGGGCCGTGTTGCTCCTGGTCGCCATGTTGGCGAACGCGATGAAGGCGGTGAGCTCGACCACGGCTGCCGAGCCGAGTTGATCGAGCAGGCTCGCGGACAACTCGTCGGTGACGGTCGGTGGTGTATTCGTCATGGCCTCGGCGTATTCCAGCACTTCGCGCTCCAACTGCGTGAATAGCTCCGAGTCACGCCAGCGTGGCACCTGGCTCGCCTTGGCCATGTCCAGGTGCTGGTTCTGCGCCAGGAAGTAGTTAATGTCGAGGCACCAGCTGCAGCCGACCTGAGCCGCGACAGCCATGTGGGCGAAGGTCTTGAGACTCTGGTCGGCTGCATCCCATGCGGCTGCCCTGCTCCCTAATTCAAGATTGGCCTCGGCGACCTTTGGGTTGTGCCACATCACCGCGACCGGTTCGGGCACGGCACCCATCCGCTCGATCATGCTTTGGCTGAACTCGCTGCTGACCTCAGCTTTCGGAATGCGCAACGCCATAGTGTTCTCCTTTGTCGTTTGTCTGTGTGACATGAAGACACCGGGTGTCCCGCGCGTGTGACAACCTGAACCTCCGCGGACACGCATGGATCGCCATGCCCGACAACGTTGCCAAGTGGGTCACCAACGAATTCATCAAAGCGGTGGCGCGTTAGCGATTCGCGGTGGGCGGTCCGAACCAGGCAGTTAGGGCGTCAATAAGCTCCAGTTGGGTGCGGCTGTCTCCCACCCAGGCAACGTGTCCGTCCGGGCGAATCAACACGGCAGTGGGGGAAGTGACGGCGCCAAGTACCGGAAGTTCCCACAGACCAGTGTATGTGGCGTCCACAAGCTGAACCCGATCGGACCAAGGAGCGACATCAAGGCTGCCAGGCTGACCGAGGTTGAGGAGCAGTGGCTGGGCATGGTGCAGCAAGGAGAAGACCCGGACCAGGCCATTGGCGGTTATCAGGTCAAGGTCGGGCATGCGACGCCCGAGTAGCGGATGTCCCTCTCCGAGGTCGTAATGAATGTCCAGACCAGAGGCCGCGCCGGCCATTCGCTTGCGCGGCTCGTCCATTTTTAGCAGCTCTGACACGGTGTCGCGTAAGGCCTGCTCACGATCGCCCGGGCGGAGCAAAGCGGTTTGCGCCATGGTGCTTCGCAGCACCTTCGCGGTGACAGGGTGACGCTCGGCATGGTAGGTATCCAGCAGGCTCTCCGGCGATGTCCCTTTGACGACCTGGGCCAGCTTCCAGCCTAAATTCACCGCATCCTGCACGCCCATGTTGAGGCCCTTGCCGCCCACGGGGTAGTGTATGTGTGCAGCGTCGCCGGCCAGCAGCACCCGCCCATCGCGATACGCCGCGGCTTGCCGAGTCATATCCGTGAACCTGGAGATTGAGGTAGGGCTGTGGACCCCGTAGTCGGTCCGGTAAACGGCGATGAGCGCCTCGCTCAGATCCTGCAGGGTTGGCTCACTGGTGCGTCCAACATGCTGTTCCGTCACCATGACCCCAAACGGACCCCGGTCCAGATAGACCACGTGGCCGTCGTGGATCTCGTACTCCAGCCTACTGAAGGCGTGCGTGCCCTTATCATCGCGATGAATTCCCAACGTCGGCGCCTCGGCCAGTTCGACTTCGGCAATCAGGTTGCTAACGGTCGCGTCCCACCCAGGGAAATCGATGCCGGCGACTTTTCGGATCAGACTGCGACCACCATCGCACCCCACGAGATATTCCGCGCGCAGCGACGGGCCGTCTGACAGCTCTACCTCCACGCCGCTGGCGTTCTGTGCAAACCCCACCACTTCGCGGCCGCGATAGATCGGGACGGACAGCTCCTCGACCCAGCCGGCCAGGATGCGTTCAATGTGTTTCTGCCAGAGTCCCAGGCCGTAGTTGTGCCGGGTAGGAAAGTCGCTGATGTCCAGGCGGTTCATGGCGAAACCGTGGACCTGGGCCACCTGGCCTTCAGCGAGGAACCGATCGGCGATGCCGCGCTGATCGAGAACCTCGAGAGTTCGTGATTGCAGCCCGCCTGCCCGCGAGCCAAGAATGTCCTGGTTAAGGCGCCGCTCGACAATGGCCACGTCGACGCCCGCGAGCGCTAGCTCGCCCGCCAACATCAGCCCCGTCGGACCTCCTCCGGCGATTACTATCGCGTGCTCAGTCATCGCCATACGTTCATCAACACCCATTTGCTGCTCCAATGTCCACAGATTTTGTTCTCGGCCTGACACTTTGCAGCACAATTGGGCTTGCTTTCAAGCCCCCGGATGGCCGTACAATTAGAGTGGAGGAGGGGGTCCAATGGTTGGATCGAACTCCGTTGCCATGATGCGTCGGTCACGCACGCCCGATGCGAGCCAAACAATCGGTGGCCCCATGATGGCCGCGTCAAGCATGCCCGATCTGATCTCTGCTGGAGCCTCATCCGGAACCACCCCAGTTCGGGTGGCTCCGCCCGGAAGCAGGATGTTAACGGTCACTGGACTGCCGGCCAGGTCCGCAG
>JBOGTU010000156.1:0-3358 GCA_050695655.1 Chloroflexota bacterium
CCCATGCAGCGCGAGGTCGATGCCCCCGCGCACGAGCGCCGCCGCCTCCGGGTAATCGCCCGCCTCCAGCAGCTGCTGCGCCAGCTTGAAGGCGAAGTAGCCATCCTGAGGAGCCTGCGCCATGGCCCGCCGGAGCAACCCAATGTTGCGGCCGGCTTTGTCGCGCGCCTGTCTGGGCCCGGCAGCATGGCCGTGGTGCTCCACCACCACATCCGGCGCGTGAAGAACAAGCAGTCGCTCGCCCGGCGGGCCCGCCTGCCAGCTCACGTATTCGTGGATCGGGCTCACCCAACGCAAACGTGGATGGCGGCTGAAGAGGCGGCCGAAATCCTGCTCGGTCACCTGGCTGGGATCGCGCGCATCCAGGTGGTGGCGCACCCGCAGCTGATAGATGCACGGCTCCATGGGTGAGGGCCTCGTGCCCGCCAGGTCACGCAGGCGGGGCCCCGCGCCGGCCGCCAGCTGCTCGTCCGCGTCGAGCGAAAGCACCCAGTCGCCCGTGGCGTGCGCCAGGGCCTCGTTGCGCGCCGCCGCGAAATCATCGTGCCAGGCTGCATGCACCACGCTCGCACCCAGGCGGGCAGCCAGCGCCACGGTCCTATCCCGCGAGCCCGTATCGCACACCACCATCTCGTCCACCCACGGTGCGGCGCTGGCCAGGCAGGCGCCCAGCTGCGCCTCCTCATCTCGCACGATCATGCACAGGCTCAGGCGGGGGGTGGGGGCCGGGGTCATGCGACATTCCTCTCGTGGCAGCCCTCTCCCCGCCGCCGGCCAGGGTATCCGTTGTCCCGGCCGACTGGGCCGCTACGAAGTGGCAGCCGGCTGGAGTGCACCGCACGTGGTGAGTACCGCGGCGTAGTCCAGTGTGGAGTCCCCGACGCCGCACGGCCCTGGTGGTCTCGTAGCCTCACGGCTGAAGGCGCTCTCAGGACCACCATAAGGGGCCCTCGTGCCAGATCATCGCTCTGGAAGTCACGCCTGACCACGAACACCTTTCCGTGAACTGTCCGCCGACTATCGCGCCCACCCCTCATCCGCAGCATCAAGGGAGCGACCGCACGAACGCTGAGTCAGGAGTTTCCGCGGCCGCGGCCAAGCCGGTGGACGCGGAGTTATTTCGTGTCCACCGCTGGGAATGTCACCAGCAAGACCATCAGGCATTACGTCGTTGAATAAAAGAGGACGTGATGGTCGCCTCGACGGGTGATCGGCCATTCATCCCACGGATGAATCCGTGGGCTTTCTGTCGGCGGATTTTATGACCGAGACACAGCTGTCTTGGCCAAATGACTGCGGTGAAGTCGCACACACATGGCGAGGCTGTCACGGCTAACCAAGCAGGCGAAAGAGTAACCGTAAGCTGGCGAGTTGTCGTTTTCGGTCGATATCTGGTGAGGGCATGTTCACCACATCCAGGTCCTTGACAGGATTAGGCTGCTCGACTCGGTACGTCATCGTCATGCTGCGAAACCTCCTCTCCCAATAAGGAAAGCGGTCGAAAACAGACCAGCGGCAGCGCTCTGATGTCCTGAATGGGCAGGATATCACCCTCGACGGCTGGATCCACTCGCTCGGGATAGCCGGTCAGCTGCCGCTTGACCTGGGCGGGGAGATCCACGGCGCGCCACCCCGCGAATATCCCCTGGCGAAGATGGCGCGTGGCCACGTAGTCTTCAAGGGTCGTCTCCGGTGTGGCGTGCGCCATCTTCCGGGCGATCTCCAGCAGCGGCACGCGCGCCAGATACTCAAGGCTGCATGCCAGTCCCCGAATGTCATGCACGCGGCAACCCTTGGGCCAGCCGATGCGACGCAAGAACCCGCCGAGTGAATAAACTGACCCGTTCGGGTCGGGCTGTGAGATCTTTTCAGCTCCGGCGGCGGCCTTCACCATCAGCCAGGCCAGCATCGCCTCCCACACGGCCCGACCACGTTGGTCGGCCTCCGATGCCGCAAGATCGAGGGTGCGTGTTCCGCCTTTTCCCTTGTCCCGCTCCACCACGATGTCCACGAACCGATCACCTGAGCGATTGATGCCTAACACCTGGTTGAAGCTGGCACGGCCAATCGCCGTCGATCGCATACGGGTGGCCAGCAGAAATTGCCACTGGAGGCTTCTCTTCTGATCCTCTGGCCAATTCTTCTGCTCAATGCTCCACAGCCAGAGCGCTATCGGCTGCAAGGGCAGCGCGCGATACTGGACTCTCTTGGTCGTGTCGATGACGGGTCGAGGGGCCAGCGGTGCGATTTGCCCGGGCCAGGCATGGCGTTGGACGACCTTCTGGACGGCATGCCAGATCACCAGATCAGCGGAAGACTGGCCGTCCTGCCGTATGGCCCAAAACGGCTGGTCCCCAGCCTGGCCCATCCATACACGCAGCGCATCAAGATACTTCATCATCGTGCTCGCTACACGGCCGCGACCTTTCTTCGCCACCAGCTGCTGCACGACCAGCACAGCGATCGGCTCCTGCAATTCGCGAGGATCCCGGTCAAGCGCCAGCGCGTAGTCGGATAGGCAGGCCGTCAACTCGTTCTTGAGGTCGGGCACATCGCAGCCACGTCCCCCCAGCCAGTTGGCCAGGTCGACGTCCAGGGCATCCGCCACCTTGCGTGGGGCAAGGTACTCATCGGTCCCCGCCCTGCTGAGCTGATCCATAAGTCGATCCAGAATCGGTAACGCGGCCCGGGGCCGCTCGATCCGAAGCGGCTTTGGTAGCGGCCAGGCGGGGCAGGCGATCGTCAGGTGCCGCCACTGCGCCATCAAGTAGGCCACCGTCTCCGGCGGATAATGGCGCCGCAGGTAATCGCGGTTGCCCGCGACGAGATCATCCAGGCGAAGCTTCGACAGCCCCACGACCTGGGTTCGCGCGACGTTAACCACCCTCGCCAGATCGATGCCGGCGAAGGGGCGGCTCCCTGGCCACGGTCGTCGCTCCCGGCACCAGCGCACCAGGTAGGCCAGGACCCAGATGGCCGTCGCGGGTCCCAGCGCAATTGGGTAGGCGCGCTCACAGTGGTCCGGACGCACGAACAACCAGACCAGCTTGTCCCCTACGACCACGTCATCCAGACGCAAGGCAGCCAGCACCCGGCGGACATCATCTGGCGCGAGCGCCAGCTCGCCCCCACACAACAGCGCGCACGTGGCGGCCATCCCCAGCTCTTCCAGCGCGTCCAGGGAAAGATTCCAGCCGCAGCGGCGGGCGTCGACGATGCGCGCGAAGTCCTCCGCCGGCAAGGCGTTCGTGTACTCCAACCGCACGGCGGTGTGGCGATCGGCTCGGCTTATCACCTACAACTCGTCGGCCGAGTGAGTCCAACCGCGCGCAACCTCGCGCTCCAGAACGGCTCGAAT
>JBOGTU010000157.1:0-9863 GCA_050695655.1 Chloroflexota bacterium
CCTTCACGCTGGGCGACGTGCAGTTCGTGGCGGCCCTCGCGCGCCTGGCCGCCAACCTGGGCAGGCGCCTGGAGCTGGGCCTGCGCCTGCCGCCAGCCGGCGGCACCAGCGGTGACGCGGCCGGCGCCCTGCGGCACCTCATCGCCGCCTGCCAACACAGCCTGGCTCCTCTCACGGCCGGCGCCGCCGAGGCTCTACGCCTGCTCCCGCCGCTCACTCTCGAGCTGGACGAGGAACAGCCGGAGCTGTCCGCGACCCTGTGCGCCCGTTTCGCCGACAACGCCGTCATTGTCGCCGGGCCGCGCGGTGCATCGACCACGGCAGCGGCAGGCCAGCGGCCGCCCCAGGAGTGGCGCTCCCTGCTCGACGGCGCCTGCATCAGCGCCGGTCGAGACCCAGCGACTTTGGGCCTGGCCGCCGAGCTGCCGGTCTCCATCGGCCGTACAGAATCCGAAGCGCACGCCCGTGCGGACATGGAGCCGCTGTTTCGCGAAACTGGCTCGCCGCGCGAAGCCGGCATCTTCGGCACGCTGGAAGAGTGCCAGGACCGCGTCATCCACCTGGCCCACGCGGGCGTCACGGATCTACGCTGCCGGCTGCCCAATACGCCGGACGCGCACGACGTGATCGCCCAGGTGACCGGCATGGTCGTGGGCCGGCTGGACCGTCTCACGCCCGGCGCGGAGCGCTCCAAGGCCCCCGATCCGCCGGACTGGGCCGGCGGCCAGCGCGGCTGATGCGCCGCCATGCCTCTGGCGCGACACCCCTTGGCGGCGTGCTTGACACCGCCAGCGAGCTGAGCACAGAATGGGCGCGGCCCGTGAAGCTTGCGGCGAGCTGCCGCGTTCCGGTGCCGCGCGAGCTGGCGCAACCTGAGATTTTGAACATGGAGAGCGACATGGCAGAGTACGTCACGAAGTTCGGCTCCCTGGCGAACTATGAAAAGGGTGGCGTAGAGGTCATCCAGGACGACGCCAAGAACTACGTCTTCTCCAATGTGTACGACGTGGCTGCCAAGGCCAAGGCCTGGGAAAAGGTGTGTGTGGGTCGCAACCAGGAGTACTCGTTAGAAGTCATTCGCGCTGAAGGCACATCCGGCTGGCGCACGCCTGCGCACGACGAGTTTGCGCTGGTGATGGATGGCACCGTGGAAGTGCGCCTGATGAAACTGGACGACGCCGCGCTCACGCCGGCTTCGGGCTCGGTGGCCATCGCTGGCGAGCCCCACGGCAAGAAGATGGGACTGATCAAAGCCAAGAAGGGTCACATGGCGCTGCTGCCGCTGGGCGCCGCCTACCAGTTCCACGCAGATCACACGTCCGTCATCCTGCTGCAGACCACGGCCGGCCAGGACACCACGTACCGCTGGGCCGAGATCTGCCAGACTATGTAGCCAGGCGAGCCGCCGCCGGCATCACGCCGCCCGATCCCTCCATGACCCCCGAGGGCCTGCTGCGGTGCGCCCGCGGCCTTGTGCCCGCGCTCCGCGCGCGGCAGGCGGCCTGCGAAGCCGCCGGCCAGATGCTGGACGAAACCAACCGCGAACTCATCGACAAGGGCTTCTACCGCGTCCTTCAGCCGCGCCGGTTCGGGGGCTACGAGTTCGACATGCCCACCTTCGCGCGCGTCATGGCGGAAATCGCCCGTGGCTGTCCCTCCACCGGCTGGGTGCTGGCGCTCACTGCCGGCCATGCCCACACCCTCTCGGCCTTCTTCCCCGAGCAAACGCAGATCGAGGTGTTTGGCGCCACGGGCGAGTACCGCGCGCCCCTTGTTGGTGGTGCCGGACCAACCGTCCATATGGTCGACGGTGGTTATGTGGCGAATGGCAGCTGGGACTACAGCTCCGGCTGCGACGTGGCAACGCACTTCATCGGCAATGCCGTGCTGCCGGCCCCCGAGCCGGACAAAGCACCCCTGAAGCGGGTGATGGTGCTGCTCAACCGGGCCGACTACACGATACTGAACAACTGGGATGTCATCGGCATGCGCGGCACTGGTTCCCGCCGCGTGAGCGTGCACGATGTGTTCGTACCCGCGCACCACGTCATTGAGAGCACGCGTGACGAAGAGGGCGCTCGCAACGCGCCCGGCCGCCACGTGCACACCAACCCCATGTACCGCGCCGGCCGCATGGGCAGCGTGCTGCTGGGTGAAATGGCTGCCGTGGCCGTAGGCGTGGCCCAGGGCGCGCTGGATGTGTACCAGGAAGATCTCGGCGGCAAGAAGTCGCCGCTGCCGCCGCATGCGCCACGCACCGAGCAACCGGACTTCCAGCGCCACTTCGGCGAAGCCTTCGGCATGGTGGACCTGGCGGAATCCGCCCTGGCCCGCGGCATGCAGCGTTACATGGAGTGGTCGCGGGAGGATGCCGAAGGCGGCGAGCCGTTCTCTGATGCGCGGGATCGCCGCCTGCAGTTGCTGGAGCAGAATGTGACTCATCTGGCGGCCGAAGCGGTCGATGTGCTGTGGCGCACGGCCGGCACCAGCAGTGCCAAAACGGGCGGGCGCTTGTTGCGCTACTTCCGCGACATGTCGGTGTTGCGCACGCACATCGCCGCGCAGTTCGAAAACGGCTACACCGGCTACGCACGCCTGCACTTCGGCCTGCCGCCTGCCGGCCCGGCCTTTTAGCGCTCGCACGGCCATGGGGTACATCGAGGACATGCGCGCACTGGTAGGCCACCGCTTGCTGATGATCTCCGTCGGCGTGGTGCTCATCTTTGACCAGCAGGGCCGGCTGCTGTTGGGCCGCCGCGCGGACGATGGCGAATGGGGCGCGGTGGGCGGCATCATGGAGCCGGGTGAGACGATCGAAGAAACAGCCCGTCGGGAAACGCGGGAAGAGGTTGGTCTGGATCTGGGCGAGCTGGCTTTCTTGGGCGTAGGCTCAGGTCCTGAATATGCCCACACCTACCCCAATGGCGACCAGGTCATCTCTGTGTGCGTCATCTACTCAGCACGCTACACCGGCGCACCCATTATCCCGGATCCCGCGGAGGTGCTGGAAGCCGCCTTCTTCGCGCCTGATGCGCTCCCCCCCAACCACCGGCTCTCCGTGGATCGTTACCTGCGCATGGCGGAGAAGCTGGACCGTCAGGTATCGTAATCCCCAGATTCTGCTGCTGAGAGGAACGCTGTGGACTTTGCCCTTACGGACGAACAGAAGATGATCGTGGCCACTACGCGAGAGTTCGTGCGGCGCGAGCTGCTGCCACTGGAGCCGGAGGTGGGTCGGGCTGAGCGGGAAGGCCGAGTGTGGCCGGACCGCGCCAAGGCGCGGGAACTGCAGCAGAAGGCCAAAACCGCCGGCCTGTGGGGCCTGGCCACGCCCGAGGAGTATGGCGGCGCCAACGTGGGACCCTTCATGAGCGCGCTCATCATGATGGAGACCGCCCGTGCGCTGGTGAGCTTCAACTATGGCGGTGGCGCAGATAACATCCTGTACGGCGCCAACGAGGACCAGAAGCGGCGCTATCTGCTGCCCACCATCGCTGGCGACCGGCACAGCTGCTTTGCCCTCACTGAGCCCGATACCGGCTCCGATGCCACCAACATCCGCACCTCCGCCGTGAAGGACGGAACGCACTGGGTGCTGAACGGCCGCAAGGTGTTCATCTCTAATGCCGTGGAGGCCGACTTCGCCATCATCTTCGCCGTCACGGACAAGGAGAAGCGCGCCCGCGGCGGCATCACCGCCTTCCTGGCGGATCGCGATATGGGCTGGCAGGCCACGAAGATTCCGCTTATGAGCTCCTGGTCGGCTGCCGAGGTGCTGCTGGAGGATGTGCGCGTGCCCCAGGAGAACGTCCTGGGCGAGGTGGGCGGAGGCTTTCAGCTGGCCATGCAGTGGATCGGCAACGGCCGGGTGATGATCCCGGCGCGGGCCACCGGCCAGGCGACGCGCCTGCTGGAGATGGGCATGGAGTACGCCAAGCAGCGCCAGGCATTCGGCTCACCCATCGCCGAATACGAGGCGATCCAGTGGATGATCGCGGACAGCGCCGTGGAGATCGAGCAGGCCAAGTGGCTCACCCTGCATGCCGCCTGGCAGGCTGAGCACGGGCTGGATGCGCGCCATGCTTCCTCTATGGCCAAGCTCACAGGCGCGCAGATGGTGTGGCGCGTGGCGGATCGGGTGCTGCAGATCCATGGCGGCATGGGGTACACTCGCGAGCTGCCCATCGAGCGCATCATGCGCGAGGTGCGCGTCTATCGCATCTTCGAAGGCACGGACGAAATCCAGAAGCGCACCATCGCCCGCAACCTGCTCAAAGGCTACGCCCACTTCGGCGAGTGGTGAGCCCCCTCGCCGAAGTGGGCGCTTCGCGGCTGCTTCTAAACCGTGAGGCGCTTGCGGCCTTTGGCCCGCCTGGCGGACAGCACGTTGCGGCCGCCGTTGGTGGACATGCGCTCCAGGAAGCCGTGCACGCGCTTGCGCGGGATGCGCTTGGGCTGATAGGTCCTCTTCACAACCTGGCAAGTATACCGGTGATGGTCTCAACCCTGGATGGGTGCCGAGACCGAGCGCGCGGCGGAGCACGACCGGCCACTCTACGCCGGGGCTAACGCTCGCTGCTTCTCGATGATGGCCGGCAAAAGGCCCAGGACGGCGTCCACTTGCTCGTCGGTATTCTCTTTGCCCAGCGTCATCCGCATCGCCCCATGTGCCACGGCGGCGGAGATGCCCATGGCCGTCAGCACATGAGAAGGTTCGCTGGAGGCTGACGTGCAGGCGGAGCCTGTTGAGGCGCCCACGCCTTGCAGGTCCAGCGCCAGCAGGATCGTCTCACCCTCCACGTGTTCGAAGCAGAAGCTGGCGTTGTTGGGCAGCCGGTTGCTGGGGTGCCCCGTGGCGATCGCATCCGGAATGGCCAGTACACCCTCGCGCAGTTTGTCGCGCAGGCGCTGCACCCGCGCCGTGGTCTCCGTGCGTTCCGAGCAGGCGATCTCCAGCGCGGTGGCCAGGCCCACGATCTCGGCCACGTTCTCCGTTCCTGCGCGTCGATTCTTTTCCTGGCCGCCGCCGTGTAACTGCGGCATGAGTTTGGTGCCCTGGCGGATGTACAGCACGCCAACGCCCTTGGGGCCATAGAACTTGTGGCCAGACATGCTCAGCAGGTCCACACCCAGCGCCTCCACGTCAACATCCAGGCTGCCGGCTGCCTGCACCGCGTCCGTGTGGAACACGATGTCGCGCCCCTTCAGCAACTGGGCGATCGCGCGGATGGGCTGAATGGTGCCAACCTCGTTGTTGGCCATCATCACGCTCACCAAAATGGTCTCGGGGCAGATGGCCTGCTCCAGTGCGGCCAGCTCAACCGAGCCCGTGGCATCCACCGGCAGGTAGGTTACGCGGAAGCCGCGCTTCTCCAGGTAATGGCACGTTTCCAGCACCGCCTCATGCTCAATGGCCGAGGTGATGATGTGGTTGCCGCGCGCTTGGTTCGCTTCCGCCACGCCCTTGATGGCCGTGTTGTCGCTCTCGCTGCCGCAGGCCGTGAACACGATCTCGCGCGGCTGCGCGCCCAGCAACTGGGCCACGGTTTCGCGTGCGTGGTCCAGCGCGCGGCGGCTCTCGCGGGCAACGGAGTAGATGCTGGAGGGGTTGCCGAACTTCTGGCTGAAGTAGGGCAACATGGCTTCCAACACCCGCGGGTCAACCGGCGTAGTCGCGGCGTGATCGAGATAAATGAAAGGCTGATCAGGCATCACATTCGGCACCTAGGTGAACTTCTAGTGCCGGCGATCTTCCCGCTCGGCCATGATCTTCTTTTGCAGCTGCATGAGGCCGGTCATCAGCGCTTCCGGCGGCGGTGGGCAGCCGGGGATGTAGATGTCCACCGGCACAATGTGGTCTACACCCTGCACCACGGCGTAGGTGGGGAACGGCCCGCCCGCGCTGGCGCAGGCGCCCATGGCGATTACCCACTTGGGGTCCGCCATCTGGTCGTAGATGGTCCGAATCATCGGCGCCATCTTCTTCACCACCGTGCCGGCCACGATCATGCAATCGGCCTGGCGGGGCGATGAGCGAAAGATGATGCCAAAGCGATCCAAGTCGTTGCGGGCGGCCGCGGTGGCCATCATCTCGATGGCGCAGCAGGCCAGGCCGAACGTCATGGGCCACAGCGACGATGCACGCGCCCAGTTGAACAGCTTCTCCAGGCTGGTCGTGACCACTGGCAACTCCGGCATGTTGCTCACCAGCGGCCCGTAGTGATCCTTCACTCGCACCTCACCAATCGGAGGAGCAATCACCGGTCCCCGTGTGATCTCGGCCATACGGTCGCAGTGTAGCACCCACCCACCGCACGGCCGCCTCATCAAAGCGCTTGATGCGCTCGGTCATGCAGTCCCAATAGGCAGCGTGCTACCTTGCTTGCATGCGACGCGGCAGAACCAGCGAGCCCGTACCGCGGACGAGCCCGGACCAGCCCGGACCAGCCGTGGTGGTCACCTCAGCTGTGCTCGGCCCAGAGGCCAGGCCCGACGATCAGAATGGCCGCCTGGAGCAGCATGAGCCGCGTACGCTGGGAGAGCGCGTGGCGGATGCTGCCGCGTCAAGCATCGGCAGCTGGCGCTTCATCATCGTGCAAACTCTGCTCGTCATCATCTGGGTAGCGGTCAACGCGGCCGGCTGGCGCCTGCACTGGGACCCCTACCCCTTCATCCTCCTGAACCTCATGTTCAGCGTGCAGGCGGCCTACACTGGGCCCATCCTGCTGCTGGCAAACAACCGCCAAACCGCCATCGATCGGCAGATCGCCGCGCGAGACGACGATGAGATCGGCCTGCTGGTTACCATGCAGCAGGAGCAGATGCAGATTCTGGCGCTGCTCAAGCAAAGCTCCGAACGCCAGATGGCGATCATGGAGATGCTCCACGCGAGGGGCGGCGGCCCCTGGCCGGAGGGCGCGTAGTTCGCCTATCCGTCAGCCCCAGACCTGGCGGGCCACCTCCACCACCAGCTCCAGCTTGCGCCGCTCCTGGTCCTCCGTGAGCGGATTACCAGCCTCGGTGGAGGCAAAGCCGCATTGTGGGCTCAGGCACAGGTCGTCCAACGCCACGTACTTCGCAGCTTCGTCGATGCGGCGCCGCACGTCGTCGGCGGATTCGAGCTCGCCACTCTTCGTGGTCACCAAGCCCAGCACCACGATCTTGCCTTTGGGCATGTAGCGCAGCGGCTCAAAGTTGCCGGCGCGGTCGCTGTCGTACTCAAGCAGGAAGGTATCCACCTCCAGCGAGCTGAACAGCTGCTCCGCCACCCAGTCGTAGCCCCCGGTTTTGTGGAAGCCGGCGGTCGCGGCTTGGCCTCGCCCGGCGTTGCCCCGGCAGAGGTGCATGGCCAGGGTCACATTGGCCCGGTTGTGCCCCCTCAGGCACAGGTTATCGGCCTCTATATCGTTCGCCAGCGCCTGCCGGGGTTCAATGCCAATGGCCTGCCAGCGGTCGCGCAGGCCCTGCTCCAAATAGTCCGTGTAATGGGGATTGTCCAGCTGGATGTAAGGCACGCCTTCCGCGATGAGGCTCTCGATCTCGCCGTGCACAATGCCCGCCGCGTCCCGCAGCACGTCCATGTGCGTGGGGTAGACACGCCCCGTGATCTCTGGATTGTAGGCGCGCGCCACCACGTAGCTCACCGCCGGCATGGTGGCCTTGAAGGGCTGCCCATTGGCGTGCTGCTGGAGGAAGCCGGCTTCGTGGGCCGTGATGCGCCGCTTGGACACCAGCTTGCCGCCGATCACGCGCCGGAACCCGGCAAAGGCGTTGCTGCCGCTGCCCGGCATACTGGCGCGATCCATAACGCCGGTCCCGGGCACCTGGATATTCAGGCTCACCGCCGGGGTACCTTCCACGTAGCCATCCACCGCGGCCTGAAAGCCGCTGGCCCAGCCTGGCCTGCGGAACTCACCGTCACTCAGCACCTCAATCTTGGTGGCACGCTCCAGATCCAGCAGCCGCAGAATGGCCGCGTCCTCAATCTCGCGCACACGCTCGTCGCTCATGGTGCCGTTTGCCCGCGCCGCGTGCGCCTCCTTCACCTCCGCCGGGCGTAGAAAGCTGCCGACCTGGTCGGCTCGATATTTCCTGGCCATTGCGCTGGTCCTCCACATCGTTGTGCCCGCGGGCGACATTCCACCGCCCGCCCGCGCAGAATCTTACGCTCTCCCGGCATGGGAAATGCGGCGTGTTCGCCGCCGCCCCACCGGCCGATTTCGGCCACTCTGAGGTGGTGATTCCAAGCTGGGAGGTTGACCCGTGCCCGGAGTTGAAGACGTTCACATCATTTGGATTTCGGAGTTGCTGGGGTGCGACGGCGATTCGGTGTCCATCACGGCCGCTACGCAGCCCAGCCTGGAGGACGTTGTGCTGGGCAACATCCCCGGTCTGCCCCAGGTTCACCTGCACAACAAAGTGCTGGCCTATGAAAACGGCGACCAGCTGATGCGCGCCTACTATCAGGCCGAGCAGGGGGAGCTGGATCCCTTCGTCCTGGTCCTGGAGGGTTCGATCCCCAACGAGGACATTCACCCTGCCGGCGGCTACTGGGCCGCCATGGGCGTGGATAAAACAACTGGGCAGCCCATCCCGACGACGCGCTGGATCGACCGCCTGGCGCCCCAGGCCTGGGCCGTGGTGGCCGCGGGCACATGCGCCACTTACGGCGGCATCCACGCCATGCAAGGCAACCCCACCGGCTGCATGGGCCTGGCCGACTACCTGGGCTGGAACTTCCGCTCCAAGGGCGGCTATCCCATCGTCAACGTGCCGGGCTGCCCGGTGCAGCCGGACAACTTCATGGAGACCCTGCTGTACGTGCTGTACATGGCCGCCGGCAAGGCGCCTACTATCCCGCTGGACGAGTATCTCCGGCCTGCTTGGCTGTTCAGTAAGCGTACGGTGCACGAAGGCTGCGACCGCGGCGGCTATTACGAAGAGGGCGACTTCGCCTCGGACTACGGCGACATCCGCTGCCTGGTGAAGTTGGGCTGCTGGGGCCCCGTGGTGGACTGCAACGTCACCAAACGCGGCTGGATGGATGGCATCGGTGGCTGCCCCAACGTGGGCGGCATCTGCATCGGCTGCACCATGCCGGGCTTCCCGGACAAGTTCATGCCCTTCATGGACGAGCCACCCGGCAGCAAGGTATCCGCCAGCACGGTGGGTGTGTACGGCGCCACCATGCGCAAGCTGCGGAGCGTGACCAATCACACCGTGAATGCCGAACCGAAGTGGCGCCATGCCGGCGCCGAGTTGACCACCGGCTATCGAGCGCGCTGGTAAGGAGAGGGAGCAGATCATGGCAACGGAACTCAAGGGCATCGAGGACACCAGCTCCGGAGGCGATCGGAATCTCGTCGAGATGCACTGGGACCCTATCAGCCGCATCGTCGGCAACCTTGGCATCTACACCAAGATCGATTTCCAGAACCGGCAGGTAGTGGAGTGCCACAGCACCTCCTCCATCTTCCGTGGCTACAGCGTGTTCATGAAGGGCAAGGACCCACGTGATGCGCACTTCATCACCAGCCGCATCTGCGGCATCTGCGGCGACAATCATGCCACCTGCGCCAACTACGCGCAGCAGATGGCCTTTGGCGTCAAGCCGCCGCCCTTGGGCGAATGGATCGTCAACTTGGGCGAAGCCGCCGAGTATATGTTCGACCATTGCCTGTACCAGGAGAACCTGGTGGGCGTCGATTTTTGCGAGCAAATGGTGCGCGAGACCAACCCCGGCGTCTGGCAACAGGCGGAAAAGGCCGAGGCCCCTAATGCTCCGATCCACGGCTTCAAGACCATCGGCGAGATCATGCGCGCCCTCAATCCCTTTACCGGCGCCTTCTATCGCGAGTCGCTGG
>JBOGTU010000158.1:0-4887 GCA_050695655.1 Chloroflexota bacterium
ATTGTGGACACCTTTCAGCAGCTGGATGGCCCCGGCGCACTGCTCATTTCTATCCGCGCCGGCGGCGTGGGCCTTAACCTGACCGCCGCGAACCACGTGTTCCACTACGACCGCTGGTGGAACCCGGCGGTGGAGGATCAGGCCACGGACCGCGCCTTCCGCTTCGGCCAGACCAGAGACGTGATGGTGTACAAGTTCATGACCCAGGGCACCATCGAAGTTCACGTGGCGGACATGATCGTCGCCAAGCGCCAGCTGGCTGGCCTGGTGGTGCGGGCCGGGGAAAGCTGGCTGACTGAGCTCTCCACCAGTGACCTGCGGGACATCTTCGCGTTGGACCAGCGCTGGGCCGAGGCCGCGTAGCCAGCATGCCCTATGTCGCCTCTTTCGGCAGCGAGTGGTGGACGCGCCGCTGGATCGCCGCGCTGGAAGCGCTGGGCTGGGAGAACCGCCTGGAGCGGGGCCGCACCTACGCCCGAACCGGCCGCGTGCTGAGCCTCAAGGTTGAAGCAGGTCTGGCTGAGGCGCGCGTGCGCGGCTCCCGCCCTGTGCCGTACCGGGTGGTGATCCGGCTGGATGCCTTCAGCCGCGCCGCCTGGCTGCGGGTGTTGGACCTGATCGCCCAAAAGGCGCGCTACGCGGGCCAGCTGCTGGCCGGCGAGATGCCTGAGGATGTGGACGCGCTGTTCGAGCAGGCCGGGCACTCCCTCTTCCCAACGCGCAACTCTGAACTGCGTGCCACCTGCAGCTGCCCGGACGACGCCAACCCCTGCAAGCACATCGCCGCGGTGCACTACGTGCTCGGAGCGCGCTTCGACGCGGACCCCTTCGTGCTGTTCCAACTGCGTGGCATGCCGCGCGAGACGCTGCTGGAGGAGCTGCGAGCACGGCGCCACGTAAGCCCAGGGGGACCGCCCGCGGATATCGACGCGGTACCCGAACCGAGCCGCGCCGTGGAGCTGGAGGGCTACCATGCTTGGCGCGGCGAACTGCCCGCCCTGCGCCTGGAGATGGAGGCCCCGGACATCGAAGCCGGCGCCTTTGCCCTGGCCCTGCCGCGCGCGTTGTCCGCTGACCGCAAGCTCATCGATGGGCTGGTGAAGATGGCCCGTGCCGCCGCCGCGCACGCCCGAGAGCTCGCTTAAGTGCTTGGTGCTGCCTCGCCGGAAAAGGCGAAAGGCCCGGGCATTGGGGAGAGGGAAACCCAGGCCTTCCGCGGGGGAGAGAAAAACGCTACCTTCCTGCCCCGACTTTTGGGGGATCGAGACAAGAAGCGCCCTCATCATACCCCATGCACGCGCTGGCCATTTGGGGTGTGAGCGGTTTGGCGCTTTCGGCTGTACACGAGGGCCGACGCCAAACGGAGTACGCTTGGCCCCAGGGTGGGATTTCTCTTCGACCGCGACGCGACTGGCCTGGCGGCCGGCGGCAGCATTGCCATGCTGTGCCTGTACACGCTGGCCCTCATGTTCACCCTGCAGCACGTGGCGGAGCAGTACAGCCCCGCGCTGTGGGGCCCTCTGGCGCGGCGCGCCGTGAAGTGGTGGATAGCCCTGGGGCTGCTGGTGCTGCTGGCGGCCGCGGCGGTGTGGCTGCCGCTGTCCACCCCCGTGGAGGTGGCCGCGGTGGTGCTGCTGCTGGCCAGTGTGGCCCTGGCGCTCACCGGCGCCGGCCGTGCCTGGCAAACGGCCGCGGACCGAGGGCGCGTGCTGGCACTGCTCCGAGGCCTGCCACCGCCGGCGCTGGCGGGTGCCGCGTGCGACGTGCTGCTGGCCGCCGCGGCGCGCGCGGACATGGCCCTGGCATCCGCCGTCTTCGGCGTGCTGGGCAGCCGCGCCGAGGCGCACGTACAGGTGCTGGACTGGCTGGCCTGCCACGAAACCGTGGCCAGTGCACCGTGGCTGACGGCGGAAGCGGTGGCCTCGGTTGAAGAGAGGGTAGGCGGCGAAAGCGCCGAGAGGCTGCGCAAACCGCTGGTGGCATTGCTGGAGGGCGCGCTGACGGACGAGTCTTATCGCCGCTGCCGGCTCATCGTATCCGGCGTGATGCGCGGCCTGGAGCGCGCCGATCCCTTTTCGGAGGTGCAGGCTTCGCTGCTGTGGCAGTTGGGCCAAGCCCTCTGGGAGCGGGGCGACGAAGGCGGCTCGGAGCCGCGCCGCTGGGCGCAGCGACGGCGGCTGGCGGACCTGCAGCAGTTCTACCTGGCGGAGCTGGCACGGCTGTGGCGCACCATCACCGTACGGCACGACCAGATGCAGTTGACCTCGCTGGCCGGGGCGGTACAGCGGCTGCCAAGGGTTGACCTGGAGCTGCAGGCCGGCGCGGGCGGGCCGAGCCGGGGGCCGCTGCCCCCAGCCGCGGGGCTGGCTGCTCCTCTCACCGCGGTTGTCGCGGCCGGTGAGCCGGCAAAAGCACCCCCCGTGGGCGACGCCAAAAAAGCGGGAAAGGGAAAGCGAAAGGGCACCGAGCAGCGCAAATAGCGGGCAGGATTTACGATCCAGCGACGAATCCGGGTACGCGCCCGTGGCGAGCACTCGCTGGCGGCAAACGCGCAAAAATGGATGCAGGAGGACGAAATTGAGGCAGCGTTTCCTACGTAACACAGCCAATATGCGACCCGAAGGGATGTCACCCGGACGCCTCCCAGCGGCGCGAGCCAAGGCGCACGCGGCACGGCTGGCCGTTGGCCGCGACTCCGGATCGAGCCGTTAGTGGCGGCCGCTGAGGACGATGTGCGCGCGGCGGAGGAGCAGCTGCGCGGCGCCATCACCACGCAAAATTGGGCTGAGTTGGAGTCGATGCTCGCCCAGGACCTCATCTACACCCATGCCAACGCCATGGTGCAGGACAAGGCGGCCTACCTGGCTGGCCTGGCGAAGATGGCACACCGCTACGCCTGCGAACGCCGCAACCTGGTGGTGCGCGTCTATGGTGACACGGCGCTCATGGCCGGCCGGCAGATCAACACAACGGTGGGCTTGGGCGTGACCTATCACCAGGTGATTCAGCTGTGGCGGAAGATCGACGCCCGCTGGAGGCTGGAAGCCCAGCAGAGCACCCGGCTCCCGCAACCCGAGTAGGCGCGCCGCGCGGGCTGGGGCACCCCACGGACAGCGCGAACCATGAGCTCGTCGCGGTTCCCGGTCCCTTCGTTCCCGGGGCTGAACATCCAATACACCCCTGACCCGGTCGTGGCGAACGTACCAGCGAGCCTGGCGTACTTCAGCTTAGAATCGACGCGTTATGGCTACCGTTACGCAAGCTGTCATCAGCACCTCCGTCCTGCCGGACGCGAACGTGGGCATGAAGTTCACCGACACCCTGGACATCGATCAGGAAGCGCACCGGCTGTATATGGGCGACAACTGGAGCGCCGGGCTCGACATCTTCGATATCACGACCGCCGAACCCAGGTTTCTGCGGACCATCCGTATGCGCGGCCTGCTCTATGGAATCGCGGTTGCCAAGAATGTGCAAAAGGTGTTCGTGGGCCTCAACGCGGGCATGGTCGCCGCGGTGGACATCGATCCCGAGTCGAACAAGGTTGACACGGTGATCGCGCGGGTGGACGTTGGCGGTCGCGGCCATGCCGATCTGCTGGACTACGACCCGCTGCACCGCAAGCTGTATGTGGCCAACCGCAACGACGGCTTCATGACCGCGATCGACGCCGTCACCAACAGCGTGGTCAAACGCATTGAGGGTTTAGGCGGGGGCCTGGAACAACCGAGGTTCAATCCGGCCGACGGCATGGTCTACCTCTGCGGCAACAGCGACAACGTGCTCTACCAGATCGACCCCGTGAGGGATGAGCTGGTCAACACCTTCGACATCGGCGACCCCTGCCACCCCAATGGCCTGGCCATCAACCCCGAAACGGGTGAGGCGCTGCTGGCGTGTGGCAACCGTGAGCGGCCACACACGGTGATCTGGGACCTGAAGCGGCAACAGGCAGCGATGGTTACCGACGAGTGCGGCTGTGGCGACGGCGCCATCTACAGCGCGGCGGCCGATCGCTTCTTCTTTGCCGCGTCAGGCTTCATCAGCGGACCGCTGATGGGCATTTTCGGCGGCCGGCCGGCGCGGTTGCTGACGAATGTGCCGACCAGGCAGGGCGCGAGTTGGGTTGCCTACGATGAAACGAACCGCATCGTGTACGCGCCGACCATCCAGAATGGCAAACCGGCCCTGCTGGGCTTCTCGTTGCCCCCGGAGGGCGGCGCCACCTAAGCCTGCGCACGCCGCCCTTCGGTTGATCGGGCCGGGTTATACGTCGTAATACAGGTGGAACTCCCAGGGGTGCGGGCGCAGCGATACCTGCACTCGCTGGTCGTGCTTGAAGTCCAGCCAGCTCTCGATGACGTCGCGCGTGAACACGTCGCCCTGGAGCAGGTAGTCGTGGTCACGTTCCAGCGCCGCCAGCACCTCGTCCAGCGACCCGGGGGCCGACTTCACGCGGGCCGCTTCGCGCGGGCCCAGCTCGTACAGGTCCTTGTCGATCGGCGTGGGCGGCTCGACCTTGTTGCGGATGCCGTCCAGCCCGGCCATGAGCATGGCGGGGAAGGCCAGGTAGGGATTGCAGGAGGGATCGGGTATGCGGAACTCCAGGCGCTTGGCTTTGGGTGATTCCGAGAGCATCGGGATGCGCACGCAGGCGCTGCGGTTGCGGGCCGAGTACATGAGGTTCACCGGCGCTTCAAAGCCGGGCACCAGCCGCCGATAGCTGTTGGTGGTAGGCGCGGCGAAAGCGAGGATAGACGCCACGTGCTTCAGCAGGCCGCCGATGTACCAGCGGCAGGTATCGCTGATAAGCGCATAGCCCTGGGGATCGTAAAACAGGTTCTTGCCATCCTTCCAGATGGACTGGTGGCAGTGCATGCCGGAGCC
>JBOGTU010000159.1:0-3442 GCA_050695655.1 Chloroflexota bacterium
CCACAGCGCCAGCAGGGCCACACCCCACAGCAGATAGAACGGCGTGGACAGCACCATGAGGTAGCGCGGGTGGAACTCGGGCCGTATCTGCAGAGCCAGCAGAGCCGCCGCCGTCTCCAGCGCCAGCGCCGCTGCGCCGAAGACCAGTGCCGGGCGAGCGTGCCAGCCGGCCAGAGGCCGCCAGTGGCGCCCTGGAGGTCTGGCCGGAAGCATGGCGCGGCGGCCGGGTGAGGTTGCCTGGGAGTGTCGGTTCATTTCCAGTACCGCCAGCAGCAGGCCCAGCAGCAGCAGCGCGGTGAGCCCGTACAAGAGCCGCTCCGCGGCAGAAGTGGGCACCCACAGGCCCACGTCAAACGCGCGAAACGTGTCGTTCAACTCCACACGCCAATTGGGGGTCCACAGGTTTTGGTCGTACTGAGCGATCTGGCCGATGGTGGTGCGCAGCCACGGAACAAACAGCAGCGCTTCGATGGCCTGAGAGATGGCCCAAGGCACGGCCAGCCGGCGAAAGCCCTTGCCGTCCCCCCGGCGAAGCAACCACAGGGCCACGCCGGCCACCATAGCGTTCTCCGCCAGGATGGCCAGCACCGCGGAGTAGTGTGTGTACAACGCCAGGCCGCCGCTGACCACTAACCCCACCCACAGCCAGAAGCCGGTTGGCGGGCCCAGAAGCTTGGCCGGAAACATGCCGCGGCGGCCGAGTGGCGTTGCCCAGCAGCGTTGGCTCGAATCGAGGTGGCCGCCGCGGGGGTTGGTGGAGCGCTGCTTATGGCTTTGCGGCCAAACTTGCAGCCGCAACCGTGAACGGAGGATGAGCCAGGTGAAGTAGAGTGACAGCGCCGCGAACAAGGCCACCTGCGCATACATCCGCGCTTCTTGCGAGTACGCGATGTCGTATGGCGCAACGGCGCCCACGCCAGCAGCGACCAGCCCCAGCGTGGGCCCCGCCAGTGCCTGCCCCAGTTTGAACAGCACCAGCACCAGCAGCAAGCCGGCGATAACGGACGGGAAGCGCACAGCGTATTCGCCGCGGCCCGCCCATGGCATCCACTCGTGCAGAGCGAAGTAGTACAGCGGCGGATGAATGTCCACGGCGATAGCCAGCGGATCGTTCGCGGCCTGCCGCGCAGTGGTGTTATCGATCACGCCCACGCCGCCGCGGGCCTTCCACATTGCCGTCATGTCCGCGGCGGTGCGGCTGGCGAAATCGACGCTGAAGCCCTCGTCCACCCAGATGGACTGCACCTCCAGCCGCATCACCCGCAGGCCAAACGCGGCTACGAGCAGCAGAACGAGGCTCCGGAGCTGCCATGAGCCCGCGAGGCGAGCCCGTTTCGGCGGCGCGGCGGCCGTGTTAGAAGGCACCATGGAGTGTGACTTAGCATACGGATTCGGCCCCGGCGGCGGCTTGGCGGCAGTGAGAGCGCGCGAATAGCGGCTCTGCCTCGTTAACCCATCCATGACAGGTGGAGATGCGGGCCACGAACCACGGCTGGTGCGCTGGCTCAATGGCTGGCTGGCAGCCGGCAGCGGAGAAACAGCGGTGGCCCCAACGCGAGAAAGTGCAAGCGCTCTGCTGATGCTCAAGGTCATGCGGCTGCGGGCCGCCGCCGTCCACCATCCGCGCGCGGCGGCCCTCGAACTCACAATGGAGCCGGTGCCCGAGCCCGTCCGCGTCGGCGGGTCCTGAGAGGCGCTCTGGCGCCGCTATAATCGCGCCCAGATTTTCCGGCGGCTCACCGCTTGAGGCTGGCCGCCCTGAGGTGCGACTTCATGTTTGGCATTCAGCACATCGGCGGCGTTTTGCCCGCCCTGGCGACGCCGCTCCTGCCGGATGGGCAGCTCGATGTAGCGGGCATGCGACGACTGGTGCGCTTTGTGCTCGATGCCGGGGTGCACGGGCTCGTGCCTCTGGGGTCCACGGGTGAGGGCGCGCTGCTGGAGGAGCGCGCGCGCCGAACAGCCGTGGAAGTGGTGGCAGCCGAGGCCGCGGGCCGCGTGCCGCTGGTGATGGGCATCGAGCAGCCCACCCCGGACTGCGCCCGGGTGGAGTTACGCGCCGCCGCCAGCGCTGGTGCCAGCGCGGTGCTGCTGGCGCCGCCGGCCTACATCCCGCTGGATCAGCCCGCGCTGCTGCGCTTCTACCGCGACATGGCCGCGGCCACCAGTCTGCCCATCCTGGTGTACAACATCCCGCAGTTCACCAAGGTGAGCATGCACCCCAGCACGATGGCTGCCCTGGTCGAAGAAGGGGCGGTTGCCGGCATCAAGGACAGCAGTGGCGACTTCAATTACCACTCCCGCTTGCTGGCAGCCATGCGGAACCAGGCCGGCGTGCGCGTGTTCACCGGTGCCGAAACCATGCTTCTCGCATCGCTGTTGATGGGCTCCGTGGGCACGATATGTGGCTGCGCCAACGTGGTCCCAGCGCTCTGTGTGCAGCTGTTCAACGCCTATCACGGGGCGGATCTGGAAACGGCGCGGAGCAGCCAGTTCACCCTGCTGGAGCTGGCCAATGCGCTCCTCACAGGCACGCTGCCGGCTGGCTTCAAGGCCGCCTTGCGCCTCATGGGCCTGTGCGGCGCCACTCTGGCGGCTCCTGTTGCGGCGCTTACCGCGGAGCAGGAGCAGGCCGTGGAGCGGGCGCTGACTCGCGCTGGCGTGCGCACGGGCGTGGCTGCCGCACGTTGAGACGCACCGGGCCAGCGCGATGGCGCGGGGGAACACCTGTTCGAGTGGGCGGAAATGGGGGGCAGCACCCTTCCATCCACGGCTCGTGTCCGCGTACTCTGTTCGCACATGGCAACAACCGAAGATCGCTGTCGCTGCTCCCACAGTAAAGGCGCCCACGACGTTCGCGTGGATCATGCTTGCGCGCTCTGCTTCTGCTCCACCTACCGCCCGGCCAGCATCGCCGCGCCGCCGTTAACCGAGCCAGCGGGAGACGTTCCACCCGCCCGCCGCCAGCACGCGCTGCGCTGAGCGCTCGGGCCGGAGGCGCCTGCAGCAACCGCGAAGGCCGTGCAGGCAAGCCATCAGCCGGCGGGCTCAGCTCGTCAGCTGAGGGTCGCCTGTGCATCGATCATCAGGGTCACTGTCTTGCCAACCATGATGCCGCCGGCAGCCAGAGGCACATTCCAGCTCACGCCCCACTCCTCGCGGTCGATCTCGGCGCTGGCCGAGAAGGCGATGCGGGGTTTGCCCCAGGGATCGATGAGCCCGCCCTCGAACTTCACCTCAAGCGTCACCGGCTTGGTTATGCCTTTGAGTGCCAGCGTGCCCGCCACGGTCCACTTATCGTTTGACCGCGGCGTGAGCGAGCTGCTCTTAAATACGGCCTCCGGGAACTGTTCTACATTCAGAAAGTCCGCGCTGTGCACGTGCTTGTCGCGATCCGGCGTGTCGGTCTTGAAGCTGCCGGTCTTGAGCACCACCTCTACGG
>JBOGTU010000160.1:0-35397 GCA_050695655.1 Chloroflexota bacterium
GTGGGTTCGAATCCCACCCTCTCCGCGAACACTGGAATCGAGTCTTCACCATCTGTTACCGGACAGCTTCCGAGCAGATGACGTGGCGAGGAACGCCCACACCAGGAGATGATCTTCATGTCGGGCCGAGCGTTCCACACGTTTCCTGCGCCGCAGCGCATGAAGAAGCGCAGTTGTCACCAGGCCGGGCGAGCCCCACGTCAGCCAGGTGCTCACTCGGCTTAGCTAGTCGATGCGCGCGGGGTCGAGCGTCAGCTGCGTACTGGCTGAACCAGAGGGCCGCGGATGTCGATGTCGGTCTGCGACGGACCTCTCCGCGGCAGCAGCACAGTGGTCACGTAGTGCGCTACCGGCGTACTCGTGTCCGGCTCGGCGGCAACGTCGCGAATCACGGCCGGGTCTTGAACGGCGCTAGCCACGACATCCACCCGAGCGCCCCTTATCACGGCTTGCGTCGCCGCGTCTTCCAGCATCACTGTCAACTTCAAGCCACCTTGCGCGACTGGGCTGGGCCTGGAGATGATCTGCACGTCGTAACTGGCGGCTCGCGTCGCCAGCCGCGGCGCATCGCCGTGCGCCAAGGTGATGGCCGGAACCAGCCACAGCAGGCCCGCTAGAGCTACGGGCCCCCAGATCACCCGGCGGCGGGAGACATCGCCGGCTCGACGAAGCGCACGAACCTGAATATCTCGAGGGCACCTTTTCCACGCACCTCGACCATGCCGCGGGACTCGGCCGTGGCGACGCCTTCCAGGCGCCGCCAGGCGCTGTCGCTCAACGTCACGGTATCAAGCTCACCCACGCTTTCCATGCGTGACGCCGTGTTGACGGTGTCGCCCCATAGAGGAATTCCGACTTGTGCTGATTGGCAACTTCCAGCTGGCGGTTCTTGTCGCCAATCTCCTGAGTTCGTTCAACGACTTTCTCCTCCAGCTCGTCGCGCGAACGGCGAAGCGCGTCTTCTGCTTGCATGCGCTCGATGAACTGCCCCAACTGACTGCCGAGTGAGCCCATCATGCCAGGAGGGCGGCGTTGGGCTGACGGATGTCGGGGCTGAAGAACTCGATGACCCCAGAACTCGATCCCTGGCGCGGATGGGCACGGCGAAGGCCGAGTGCAGGCCGGTTGCGCGGGCGGCGGTGGCGCGAGGAAAGTTGGGGTCGGCAAGTACCTCCGGGATCCAGCTCGGCGAACCCGCCGGACCAGACGCGGCCTGGCAGCCCCTCACCTGGCTGCAGCTGATATTGCAGGCATCCGGCCTCGAATTGATGAGCCAGTGGCAGGCTGGGCTGATGCCAGACCTGCAGGCAGTGCAGAACGCCCGCGTCCGCGTTAAGACGGTGCAGCCACAGTGCCGCGAGCTGCCAGCCTAAGCCGCTGCAAACCGCCTCCAGCACCTCCGACACGGCGTCCCGCAGGCCCGTCGCTTCGGCACACGTGCGGGCCACGGCGTACTCCACGGCCAACTGTTCGGCTAGTGCTGCTTGCGCACAAGGGGCACGCCGTCGAAGCTTGTAGTAGCTTTGTACTTGCCTACACTTCGTGCTGTGAAGCGGTGTCAAATGGTCGGGCTGCCCCGATGAATGGCTCGGAGGCGGCACCTTCGGCCGCAAACGCCCATGGTTGAACCGCGGCTCGTGGGCTGGAATTCCACGCTCCACGGAACAACAGCGAACCTCCGCGGAGGTGTGATGAATGCAAAGAGACGAGCTGACTGAAGAGCCGGGCCTCGCGCCCGGCGGGCATGGCACCTCAGCCTTCACGCAGCATTGGAGCGCGGTCGCGGTGATGCTGGCCAAGCTGGCCGAGGCGATTCCGCGAGGCGATGGCTGGCGGTACGAGCCCAAGTGGGATGGCTTTCGGGCGCTCGCCATTCGGGATGACGAGGCCGTGCACTTGTCCAGCCGCGACCAGCGACCGCTGCAGCGCTACTTTCCGGAAGTCGCGGAACTGCTGCTGGATGCGCTGCCGCCCGGATGCGTTCTGGATGGCGAAATCGTGCTCACCATGCCGCATGGGCTGGATTTCGATCGCCTGCAGCTGCGGTTGCACCCCGCGGCCTCTCGCGTGCGGCTGCTGGCGAGGCAGCTGCCAGCCAGCTTCGTGGCCTTCGATCTCCTGGCGCTCCGGGGCGAGGAGGTGGGTGAGGAGCCCTTCGACGAACGTCGCCGTCAGCTTGAACTGCTGCTCGCGGGCCGGCCGGTGGCCGATCTGCCGGCCGCTACCATGCCTGGCTCGCGCCTGCTGCTGACGCCACGGACCAGCGACTTCGCCGTGGGGCAGCACTGGTTCGATGCGTTCGAGGATGTTGGGCTGGATGGCCTCATGGCCAAGCAGTGGGATGCGCCTTACCGGCCGGGCGAGCGCGCCATGGTGAAGATCAAGCACAGGCGCACTGTGGACTGTGTGGTTGGCGGCTACCGGCGCGAGGCGGCGCATGGCAGCCTGGGCTCGCTGCTGTTGGGCTTATACGACGCCGCGGGCACCCTGCATTACGTGGGCCACACGTCCTCGTTCTCGGCGGCGCAGCGGCAAGAGGTGTTGGGCCTGCTGCGCCCGCTGGAAGGTGGCGACAGCTTTGGGCTGGGGCGCACGCCTGGCGGACCCAGCCGCTGGTCGCGAGGCCGCGAAGCCGCGTGGGTGTCGGTTGCTCCCCAGCTGGTGTGCGAGGTGAGCTATGACTTCATGCAGGGCCATCGCTTTCGCCACGCCGCCCGCTTTGAACACTGGCGCACGGACAAACCGCCCACCGCCTGCACCATCGATCAGCTCGGCCGACTCTGGCGCGAATAGCCCCGCGCCTGCTCGGCCAATGACCTAGACGCGCACCTTGCCCAGCAGAACGCGATCTTCCCCTGGGTGGCCCTGCACCGGCAGGCGCTGGCCGGTGGACTGGAGGTACATGCCGACTTCCAGGGTGTAGGTGCCGGCGGGGAGCGACGCCGGCAGCGCGAGCGTGTGAGTATCCCGGATGGTTTCGCCTGCGACCCACTGGACGGTGGGCTGGGTGCCGTTGGCGGGCGCGCCATCGTGCTGGGCAACCACCTGGTTGCGCCCATTCAACAGGTGCACGAAGACGGTTTCGTTGGCGGCGAATGGCTGCTGGGCGCGCCACTGCAGGGTAACGACCAAGGCCTGGCCCGCCGTGGGCGTTCCCGGAGCGAGCGCGTAGGACAGCAGCAGCGCCTGGCCGCCCAGCCCGAGGTTGACGAGGTGCGCCAGCGGAGGCACGCGCTTGGGTGGTGCTGGGATGGTGTGTGGCTCAACGGACACGCTCCCGAGAGGGACGCGCCGGCCATTGGCCAGGGTGACTACCAGCCGCGGCGTCCCAGAGGGCAGCAGCGGGCTGATGGGCACGTCGAAGGCGGCTTGGCCTGGCAGCGAGCGGCCAGGGAGTGCAGGGCCGCCGGCCAGCGCGATCGTAGCGCCCCGCGCGGCGGGGCCATATAGGGCCAGGTGAAGAATGTCGCCCGGGCGCACGTCCCACAGGGGCTGGTCGTAGCCAGCAACGCCGGCTATGCCGCGTACAGGAAACTGGGGCTGCAGCGTGGCATTGAGGGTGCGTGCGGGCGCGCTCGATGCCTGGTAGAGGGCTGCCAGCTTGTTGCCGCTGGCCATCGTCAACTCCTGGTGCAGATGGCCAGCCAGCCACCGCTGCACGGGGTGCGTTGCGCCGGCATCGTGCCCAGCGGCGATCTGGACCAGCCAGATGGCGGAGTGATTGCTCAACCAGTGGCTGAAGTAGGTGCCGGTTTGCGCCTCGGTCAGCGGCAGGTTGGCCGGCAAACCTGCCCAGGGCAGCTGGCCGTGATAGGCGAAGAGGAACAGCTCCGCGTCGGAATCCGGATCGATCACGATGATGTCGCCCGGCCGCTCGTAAGCCTGAATGAAGCGCGAGAGGCTCTGGTAGTCGTCCACCAGGTGGCGTGTGGGGTAATACACGGCCAGGCTCCAGGCGCCAGCCGCCACCAGCAGCGCCAGCGGACCCACCCGCCACCAGCGCGGCAGTGTGGCCATGCCCCAGCCGGCCAGCGCCACCAGGGCGGGCAGCACGGGCAACTGGTAGCGCGTCTGATAGGTGGGGCTGAAGAAGAAGCCGGCGGGCAGCGTGATCAGGTACGCGCTGACCGGGATGGCGACCACGACGAGCGCCAGCCACCAGGCGCTGGCACGCCGCCGGCTGCGCAGTGTGAGCCACAGCAGCAACCCTACGAAAACGATCGCCAGCGCGATGTTGAGGGCGCGCACGCGGGCCACATTCGTATCAATCCCCAGCGCCAGCTCGCTCCAACTGCCCTCGACAAAGGCGGCCATATCAGGCCGCGGCAGCGTGCGCATAGCGAAGGTGATGGCGTGCTGCTTGAAATACAGCAGCCAGGGCAGGAAGAGGGCGATGCTGGCCAGCTGCAGGCCCGTCCACCAGCCGAACAACCACCACTGCCAGCGCCGGATCAGGACGATCAGCAGGAACAGGCTCTCCAGCAGGATGAGCATGACCGAGAAGTACAGCGTGTAGAGGTTGGCCAGGTTCGCGACCGCCATGGCGATGAGCAGCCATACGCCGCCTGGCAGGCTCAACGGCAGCCGACTCGACAACTTCTGCCTGCTCACGCTCGCTGTTGCGGCGGCTTGGCCCGCGCTCGTGGAAATCGAGCGATGGTGCATGGCCGCGAGGAAGCAGTAGAGTGAGATGGTGCCCAGCAGCGTCACCAGCGAGTACATGCGTATCTGCTGCGACCACCACACGTGAAAGCGGGCGATGGCGATGAGCAGGGCGGCGATGGCGCCCGCGGTCGGGCCGCCAAGCCGCCGGCCGAGCCCGGCGCACGCCGGAATGGTGGCCACGCCCAGGAGGGCGGCGAGGAAGCGCAGGGCGTAGGCCGTGGATCCGGCCGGCAGCCGCCACAAGTGGAAAAGCAGGTAGCTCAGCGGCGGCTGCGTGTCCGACGCGGTGGCGAACAGCATCGTGGGCACATCCAGCCGCTGGAACCAGGCGGTGCGAGCTTCATCCTCCCACAGGTTGGCGTCGGCCAGCTTGTGGAAGCGCAGGATGGCCCCGAGCAGCGTGGCCGCCAGCACGGCCAGCAGGTACCAGGTGTTGGCCGGCAGCACGGGCTTGCGCGGCCACGATCTCAGCGCCAGCGGTGCGGCTCCTCCCAGCTCAAGGCGTAGAGCGCTGGCGGCCAGCCGCCGACTGGGCCGGCGCCCTCACCTTGCCTCTCCCAGCCGGGAGAGGCGGAGCAACTGGTGCAACTTCGCACAAGGAGGGCCGGAGCCGCCGTCCGCCCACTGGAGGGGAGGGTCGGAGGCAGCGCGCCGGAGGGCCGTCGGCGTGGCGGGCCTGCACCCGCGCCAGAGCCGCATGAATCACTCAGTCGCCGATGGTCAGCAGGACCTGGGTGGGGCCAACTTCTTGCCTGGGCTCTGCTTGCACGGTCAGCACGTGGCCCGAGCGGGGCGCTTTCAGCTCCATCTGCATCTTCATCGCTTCCAGGACAATCACGGTCTGGCCCTGCTGCACGGCATCGCCCACGACCACGTGGATGGAGACGATGAGCCCGGGAATGGGCGGCTTGAGCTGTGCTGGCCCGTGCGCAGCCGCGGCGGCCGCGCGGCTGGTTGCCAGACCGGTGTCTCGCTCCACCGCCGCCTCGTAGAGCCGGCCATTCAGGTGCAGCTGCCCATTACCCAGCCCCGCCTCGCAACTGCAGCCATCGATTAAGAGCGACAGCTGGCCAGGCGCCGTGGCGACCACATCCAGGGCGTAGCGGCGCCCGGCCACCGTGGCCCAGGCGCGCTGGGCGCCGGGTGCACCCTCCCAATCCACGGGGATGGCCTCGCCATTGATGGTGGCCACGTACTTCACGGCCTCATCTCCCGGCTCAGCCGCGGGCCAGTGCGCCGCGGCCGGCTCTGCGCCAGCGGCTGCCACCGCCACCGTGGGCATCCGCCGGCGCGGCCAGTTCCGGCTGCCTTGCCTGGCGCTGCGCCAGGGCGACGGCGGCGATGGCCGCGACTTCTGACTCAGGGGCAAAGGGTTGGTGCGCGGGCCAGAACTGATCGATAAAGCCGGTGTGCAATTCGCCAGCCTGGAACGCCGGGTGCACCATTGCCCAGCGGTGGAAGGGAATGGTGGTGCTCAGGCCATCGATGGTCAGCTCCCGCAGGGCGCGCTCCATGCGCTGCACGGCTCGGGCGCGGTCCTGATGCCACACCACCAGCTTGCCCAGCAGCGAATCATAATGGCGGGTAACCTCGAGCCCGGGAAAGAGCATATGGTCGAAGCGCACTCCGGGCCCACCGGGCGGCACAAAGCGCTCCACCGTTCCGGTAAACGGCAAGAACTGCTGCTCTGGATCCTCCGCGGTGATACGGCACTCAATGGCGGCGCCGCGCGGGGCTACCTGGTTCTGCCGCACAGTCAGCGGCTCGCCCGCGGCAATGCACAGCTGCTCGCGCACAAGGTCGAGCCCGGTCACCCACTCCGTTACGGGATGCTCCACCTGCAGGCGCGTATTGACCTCCAGGAAAAAGAAGTCGCCGCGCTGGTCGAGCAGGAACTCCACCGTGCCCGCGTTGGTGTAGCCGGCCGCCTGGGCGGCAGCAATGGCGGCGGCGCCCAGGCGCTGGCGCAGCTCCGGCCCCACCACTGGGGAGGGAGACTCCTCGATCAGCTTCTGGTGGCGGCGCTGCACAGAGCACTCGCGTTCCCCCAGGTGAATGCAGTGGCCGTGCTCGTCGGCGAGAATCTGCACTTCTACGTGGCGCGGCCGGTCCAGATAGCGCTCCAGAAACACTCGATTGTCGCCAAAAGCCGTTTGTGCCTCGCCCTGCGCCAGCCGCAGCGCGGGCAGCAGCTCCGCGTCGTCATGCACGGCGTGGATGCCCCGGCCGCCGCCCCCGGCGGACGCCTTGATCAGCAGGGGATAGCCAACCTCCCGCGCCTGCCGGCGCAGTTGGGCCTCGCTGGCCACGGGTTCAGTGGTGCCGGGCACCAGCGGCACGCCGCGGCTGGCCACCGTGCGCTTGCCCTGCAGCTTGTCGCCCAGCCGGCGCATAGCCTCGGGCGACGGGCCCACGAAGACGATGCCCGCGTCGCGGCAGGCGTCCGCGAACTCGGGGTTCTCGGACAAGAAGCCATAGCCGGGGTGAATGGCACCCACCCCGGAGCGCTGGGCCACGTCGATGATGACGTTCATACGCAAGTAGCTCTCCGCCGCGGGCGCCGCTCCGATAAGGTAGGCCTCATCCGCCAGGCGCACGTGCAATGCCGTACGGTCGGCCTCGGAGTACACGGCCACGGTGCGGATGCCCATCTCGCGGCAAGTGCGGATGATGCGCACGGCAATCTCGCCGCGGTTGGCCACGAGCACCTTCTCAAACATGGTCAAACATGGCTGGGCGAAATCACAGCGGGATGTTGCCGTGCTTCTTGGCAGGCAGCGTTTCACGCTTGTTCTGGAGCATCTCCAGCGCGGCAATGAGGCGTGGCCGCGTTTCGCGCGGCTCAATGATGTCGTCCACAAAGCCGCGGCCAGCCGCGAGAAAGGGGTTAGAGTAGCGCTGGCGGTATTCCGTCGCGAGACGCGCCTTCTCGCCGGCGGCATCGGCCGCGGCCGCGAGCTCGCGCCGGTTGATGATCTCGACCGCGCCCTCCGGCCCCATCACGGCGATCTCCGCGCTGGGCCAGGCGAAGTTCACGTCGGCCCCCACGTGTTTGCTGGACATCACGTCGTAGGCGCCGCCATACGCTTTGCGGGTGATGACGGCTACTTTGGGCACTGTCGCCTCGCAGTAGGCGAAGAGCAGCTTGGCGCCGTGACGGATGATGCCGCCGTGCTCCTGCTGGCGGCCGGGCAGAAAGCCGGGGACGTCCACAAAGGTCACCAGCGGAATGTTGAACGCATCGCAGAAGCGCACAAAGCGGGCGCCCTTGTCCGAGCTGTCGAGGTCCAGCGTGCCGGCGAGCGCCGCTGGCTGCTGAGCGACCAGGCCAACCGGCCGGCCGTTGAGCCGGGCGAAGCCCACCACCAGGTTACGGGCAAAGCCCTGGTGCACCTCCAGGAACTCGGCGTCATCCACCACACGCCGAATCACCTCCAGCATGTCGTAGGGCTTGTTGGGGTTGTCCGGGACGAGGGTGTCCAGCGCGGCATCGGTACGGGCCGGGTCATCCCCTGGCGCGCGGCGCGGAGCGTCGTCCAGGTTGTTCTGGGGGATGTAGCTGAGGAGGTCGCGCGCCAGGGCCAGCACCTGGGCTTCGCCCTCGGCGGCAAAGTGCGCTACACCACTGATGCTGGCGTGCGTCTCCGCGCCGCCCAACTCCTCAAAGGAAATGTCCTCATGGGTCACCTGGCGCACGACGTTGGGCCCGGTCACGAACATGTAGCTCGTGTCCTTGACCATGAGGATGAAGTCCGTGATGGCGGGAGAGTACACCGCGCCCCCTGCACAGGGGCCCAGAATGAGCGAGATTTGCGGGATAACGCCGCTGGCCTGGGTGTTGCGCAGGAAGATGTCCGCGTAACCGGCCAGGCTGAGCACGCCTTCCTGGATGCGCGCGCCGCCGGAGTCGTTGAGGCCAATGATGGGTGCGCCGTTCTTGAGCGCCAGGTCCATGAGCCGGCAGATCTTCTCGGCGTGGGCCTCGCCCAGCGAACCGCCGAACACGGTGAAGTCCTGCGAGAAGACGTAGGTGAGGCGACCGTTGATGGCGCCGTAGCCGGTGACGACACCATCGCCCAGAATGGCTTCCTCGCCCGAGCTCGGCCGGCTGGTGACGAACATGCCCAGCTCCTGAAAGGTGCCTTCATCCAGCAGCAGGTCGATGCGCTCCCGCGCCGTGAGCTTGCCTTTACCGTGCTGCTGGTCGATCCGCCGCTGGCCGCCGCCGAGCAGCGCTTGAGCGCGCAGCCGCTCCAACTCGTCCCGCCGCGCATCCAGAGCCGACATCAGGCCCAATTGTCGCCCATGTCGCCCTGCCGAAGCAGCGCATCCGCCGCCGCGAACGGATCGAGTGTGCGCCCAGCCACGCGCGGCGCCAGGGCCTCCACGGCTGGCCGAAGCCGCCGGATGGTGTCCGCCAACCGGTCGGCCAGCACCGCCTGAATGGCCGCCGCGGCGGCGTGCTGGCGGCGCACGTCGCCCGCTCCGCTGGCCGCGAGGTGGGCGCGATGCGCATTCAGCGTGCTGAGCAGCTGTTCGATGCCCTGCTCGCGCGCGGCAGAAGCTGTGAGCACGGGTACGGCCCAACCTTCCGGCGTGGGGTGGCCCGCGAGGCTGGCACGCACATCGCGCGCAGCCTCCTCAGCCTCGGCGTGATCGGCCTTGTTCACCACCACCACGTCCGCCAGTTCCAACAGACCCGCCTTCATGGCCTGCACAGCGTCACCCAGGCCAGGTGCCAGGACCAGCAGCACGGTGTCCGCTATGCGCAGTGCGTCTATCGCGGCTTGGCCGGCGCCCACGGTTTCCAGTGCGACCACGGGGTAGCCCATGGCATCCATGAGCTCGACCACGCCAAAGGCCGCCCGCGCCAGCCCCTGGTTGTGGCCCCGGCTGCTCATGCTGCGGATGAACGGGCCGCCTTCACCAAAGTGCTCCTGCAGGCGGATGCGATCGCCCAGCAGCGCGCCGCCGCTGAGGGGGCTGGAGGGGTCCACGGCCACAATGCCGAGCTGCCGGTGTTGCTGGCGGAGGCAGCCGGCCAGCGCGTTCAGCAAGCTGCTTTTGCCGGCACCCGGCGGCCCGGTTACGCCAATCACATGCGCCTGGCCGCCGCGGGGGTGTACAATCCGCGCCACCTCGGCGGCCATAGCCGCGTCGTCCTCCATGTGGGACATGAGCCGCCCGGCGGTTCGCACGTCGCCGCTCAAGGCGCGCTCAACCAGCCCCTGCAGGGCGCGGGCCAGCGGCGGATCAGCCGTGTGGCCTACCAGCCAAACCCCTAAATGACCTGCGTCTCACGGAAGCGCTCGACGTCTTGCGCGGAGTAGCCCAAGTCGCTCAGCACGGCGGCATTGTGCTGCCCCAGTGTGGGTGGGGGCAGCCGTACGGTGCCTGGTGTGAGCGAGAGGCGGTAGGGCAGGCCGGCCACTTCGATGTGCCCCGCGGTGGCGTGCTCCATACCCAGCCGTAGCCCCAGGTGCTGCACTTGGGGATCAGCGAACACCTCGTCTATGGGTCGGATAGCATCGGCTGGCACGCCAGCGGCCTGCAGCCGCGTCACCAGTTCGGCCGTGCTGCACTCCGCGAACTGCTTGGTCACAATGGCCGCCAGCTCCTTGCGATTGGTGACGCGGCTGGCATTGCTGGCGAAGCGGGGATCGCTGATGAGGTGCTCCAGGCCAACGCAAGCGCAGAAGCGCTGCCACAGCCGCTCGTTGGCGACTCCCAGGTTGATGTAGCCATCTCGCGTTGGCAGCGTCTCGTAGGGTGCAATGGTGGAGTGGGTGTTGCCCTGCAGCCCGGCCACTTTCCCAGCGTTCAGATAGGCGCTGGCGTGATGCGTCATGAGCGCCACCACGCTGCCCACCAGGCTGGTGTCGATGTACTGGCCCTTCCCGCCGCGCTGGCGGTGGAACAGCGCCGTCATGATGGCGTAGGCGCAGAACATGCCCGTGCTGATGTCCGCCACGGACACGCCCACGCGCGTCGGACCATCGTGCCCGGTGACGCTCATGAGCCCGCCGGCGCCCTGTGCCGTCATGTCGTAGCCAGGCAGCTGGCTACCGGGACCATCCTGACCATAGCCGGAGATGGAGCAGTAAATCACCTCCGGGTTGTAGGCGATCACTTGGTCGTAGCCCAGGCCCAGGCGCTTCATGGTGCCAGGCGAGAAGTTCTCGATGATGACGTCGGCCCGCTCCAGCAACCGTCGCGCGACCTCTTGCCCCTTCTTCAGGTCCAGCGTGAGTGAGCGTTTGTTGCGGTTGGCGCAGAAGAAATAGGTGCTTTCATCACCAATGAAGGGTGGCCCCCAGGAACGGGAATCGTCGCCACCCTCCCGCGCCTCGACCTTGATGACTTCCGCGCCCATGTCGCCCAGCATCTGCGCGCAGAAGGGGCCGGAGAGGGCGCGTGTGAAATCGACGACACGCAGCCCGCTGAGCTGCTGAGGCAGGGCCCCGGCCTCGCTCACGAGCCCACCTCGAGCGGCTGGCGCCCCGGTAGGTGGTCCCGCAGCCCGTGTACACCGCGCTGCACCAGCTCCTGCAACTGGCTGATCTCGCGCGACACCACCACGTTGAAGTAGTGATTGAACTGGCCCATCTTGCGGAATTTCTGGTAGCGCGCCCGCAGCAGCTTGCGCAGCGGCATCTGCTGCAGTTGGGCGAGCGAACTCAGCAGGGCCAGCTTGAGCAAGCGCCCGGCCTCCTCGGCATCGAGGTGGGCGCCGCCTTCCGGCTCGGCCACCACCTCATCTACCACGCCCAGCGCTTTGCAGTCCGCGGCGGTGAGGCGCAGCGCTTCCGCCACCTGCTCCGCCCGCGCCGCGTCACGAAAGAGGATGGCGGCGGCACCTTCTGGCGGGAGCACGGAGTAAATCGCCTTCTCCAGCATGAGCACGCGATCGGCCACACCCAACGCCAGTGCGCCGCCGGAAGCACCCTCGCCAATCACGGCGGCCAGTGTCTGGGTCGTGAGGCCGGACATGAACGAGAGTGACTCCGCCAGAGCGCCAGCCAAGCCATACTCTTCGGCCTCCGTGCCCGCATAAGCGCCCGGCGTGTCAATGAATGTGATCAAAGGCAGGCTGAACTTGGCCGCCAGGCGCATCAGGCGAACCGCCTTCCGGTAGCCCTGGGGCAGCGCTCGCCCGCCGCGTGTGGGATCGCCCTCGCCGCCGGGTCCGCGCTGGAGGCCCACGATGGCCACGTTCTGGCCGTCGAGCTTAGCGAAGCCGGTCACAACCGCGGCATCGTCCAGCGAGGCGCGGTCGCCTCGCAGCTCGAAGAAGCCGCTGGTCAGCAGGCGGATGTAGTCGCGGCTGGTGGGCCGCTGCGCATGGCGCGCCAGCTGCACCGTTTCCCAGGCGGAAATTGGCGCGTGGGTGGGCACCGTGGGCGCGGTGGCGATGGCCACATCCGCCTCGGCCGGCTTCTCGCGCGGGGACACCACGCCAAGAAGGTCGATCAGCCGGTCGCGCAGCAGCGGGCGCTCCACAATCTGGTCGATGGCGCCGTGCGCCAGCAGGTACTCGGCGCGGTGCGTTTGCGTGGCGCTGTTGTCGTGCATGGTCTGTTCCACAACGCGCGGCCCGGCGAAGCCGATGAGGGCGTTAGGCTCGGCCACAATGACGTCGCCCAGGCTGGCGAAGCTGGCGTAGATGCCGCCCGTGGTGGGGTTGGCCAGCACGGAAATGAAGGGCAGGTGAGCCTCGTGCAGCTTGCGGGCGGCCGACGAGGTCTTGGCCATCTGCACCAGCGAGAGCATGCCCTCCTGCATGCGGGCGCCGCCGCTGGTGGCGATAGTGATCAGGGGCAGCTTCTTGCGCGTGGCCAGCTCCATGGCCAGCGTCACTTTCTCGCCGACCACGGAGCCCATGCTGCCGCCCATGAACTCGAAGTCCATCACGGCCAGCACCGCCTCGCTGCCGCCAATGCGGCACGTCCCGGTGACCACGGCCTCCGTGGCGCCGGTTCGCTTCTGCGCCTGCTCGATGCGCTTGCTGTAGGGCATGCGATCGGAAAACGAGAGGGGATCGACCGAGGCCAGGGATCGATTCACTTCGTGGAAGCTCTGTGGGTCTGCCACTTGCTGTATACGCATGCGGGCCGAAAGGCTCAGGTGGTGGCCACACTGATCGCAGACGCGAAAGCGCTGGAAGTGAGGCCAGTCGCCCGTGGCGAAGTCGGCCGCGCATTGTGGACACTGCTGCAGCGGCGGAGCGTCCGGCGCTTGGCGGTGGGCGACAATGGATCCCAGCATGTCCGAAAGGGTCTTCATGAAATACCCAATCCCCAGTTTCTTTACGAGCTCTCTGCGTAGGGCCATATAAGCGGGCGGCGCGCCGTTGAACTGTACTGTGTGCCGTGCGACCCTGGCAAATTATCCCGCATGAAGGTGCTGATCCTCGCCTGGGAGTATCCGCCCAACGTGGTGGGTGGGTTGGGCGCCCACGTGGCGCAGCTGGCGCCTACACTGGCCCACCGAGGCCTGGAGGTTCACGTGGTGACGCCGGCGCTGGGGCGAGCCGAGGCCAGCGAGCGAGAGTCGCGTGAGGGCAACCTGTGGGTGCACCGCGTGCCCGCGTCCGCCCCTCAGGACGACATCGTCGGCCGTGTCCAGGCGACGAACCGGCTGCTGCTTGCCCGTGCGGCGGAGCTGGTGGAGCGCGGTGCCGGCTGGCTGATCCACGCACACGACTGGCTGGTTGGGCCAGCCGCGCTAGGGCTGCGCCACGAGTTCGGCCTTCCCCTGGCCGCCACCATCCACGCCACCGAGCACGGCCGTAACAATGGAATCCACAGCGACCTGCAGCGCCGTATCCATGAGGAGGAGTACCAGCTGGCAGCGGGCGCGTCGGCCATCATCGCTTGCAGCCGCTTCATGGCAGGGCACATCGAGCAGGTGTTCGCGGCGCCGGCCGATCGCATCACCGTGATTCCCAATGGCGTGCAGCTGCCGCCCGCGGCGCAGGACTTCGATGCGCTGGCCTTTCGTCGTCGCTACGCGCTGGACCACGAGCGCATCGCCCTGTACGTGGGCCGGCTGGTGGCGGAGAAGGGCATTGACGTGCTGCTGGGCGCCGTGCCCAAAACGCTGGAGGTGCTGCCTGAGGCCAAGTTCGTGATTGTGGGCAGTGGCCCGGCGCTCGCCCACGCGCGTGCCTTTGCCGCCAGCCAGGATTGGGCGGACAAGGTCTTCTTCACTGGCTTCGTTGCCGACGCGGAGCGTGATGGGTTGTATCGCGTGGCGGATGTGGCGCTCTTCCCCAGCCTGTACGAGCCCTTCGGGATTGTGGCACTGGAGGCCATGAGCTTTCGCGTGCCAGTGGTGGCGGCGGAAAGCGGCGGCCTTGCCGAAGTGGTTGAGCCGAACGTCACCGGCACGCTGGTGCAGCCGGGCAGCGCGGATTCGCTGGCCTGGGGTATTGTCCACGTGCTTCACCGGCCTGCCCTCGCCGCCCAGCAGGCCGGTGCTGCCTACCGCGTGGTTGTGGACTACAACTGGGATGCTGTTGCGCGCCGGACCACAGAGGTCTACGCGGCGCTACTGCCTGGGTAGCCGCGGCGGGTGACCTGCCCCGCGGCTGGGGCAGGCGGGCTGAGGATGAGGCCGCCGAAGCGCGGCTCAGGGCAGCGGACTGGCGACCGGGCTGGCGTTGCCGCCACCCGCCGGAGTCGTGATGTCGCCCGGCGCGATCTTCTGCACGGGGTCGATGTAGGGCTGCTGGTAGTGTTTGCCATCAGCGGCGGTGATGGTGTTCAGGCCGGCGCCAATGCCGGTGATGGTCACGACAGCACCCTTGCGCACAGCAAGGGGCAGTGGGTCGGTTGAAATGCCATTCACATAGGTGCCGCCACTCACGATCTGCACCCAGTGCCGGCCATCGCTCGTGAGGCCCACGTAGTACACCGTGCCGGCCACGCGAACGGAGTGCGAACGGTACGTTGCCGCCGATGTGGCAAGTTCCTGCGCGGTAACGGTGGTGGTCGCCGGTGTTGGAACCAGCGTGGGCGAGGGCGATGGCGTGGCCAGCGCCAGCGGTGTCACTCCCGGCCGGGGCTGGTTGAAGAGCGGCAGGCTCGACTCACCACCGGCCAGGTTGCTCATGGCCCGCGACAACGAGCGGAGGCCCTGGAAGAGCAGCAGCAGGAGCAAAATGAGCGCCACCACCAGGATGCCGTAGCGGTTCTTGGGCCGGTGTGATTCCGGTGGTACAGGGTACATGTTGTGCTTATTGTGACGTAGCAGCCAGCAGAAACAGCGCCCAGGCGGTGCTATACTGGGGCCGTTCCCGAGCAGCCGGAAGCGCGACTCCTGCCTCGGTGGAATGGTGAGTTCGCAGCCCGAAAAGGGGGCCGGCAGGATGGGTGAAATCGCGTTTCCCAAATGCAGGAAGTGTGACGTGGGCGACCTCGTGCCCCTGTCCGACTTTGGCAACCAGGGCGCGGCGATCGAGTACAAGGCGTGGGTGTGCACCAACCCCAGCTGCACCTTCAACTTGAAGATCCGCAACGGCGAGATCTTCGTCAACGAGCCGATAAACGACGGCTCCGTGCACCAGTTCCGCCGCTGACTCTGCCTCGCGCCGCTCTGGCGCGACCCCTGCCTTCGGCGCCACCGCACCGGCTGTGAATCCTGCCTGGCTGGCCAGTTCGCCGCCGTGTTGAACTGGTTCAAGCGCCGCGATCAGCCGGCCGAAGACGAACCGGCCGGCGGACCCGGCGAAGCGCCGGAGAGCCAGGAGCCCGCGCTTGTAGGGCTCAGTGCGGACACCCCGACGCTCGAAGACGCGGTGGGTGCAACCAGCATAGACGCCAGCCTGGAGCGCACGCGCCATGGCTTTTTTGGGCGCGTGAAGCGGCTGTTCGGCGGCGCATCCGAGATCGACGATGACTTTTTCGACGAGCTGGAGGCCCTGCTCATCCAGGGCGACGTGGGCCTGGCGACCGCCGAAAAGCTGCTGGCCAACCTGCGGCGCCAGCTCGCGGCGCAGCACATCACCGCCGCGGAGGAGGCGCGCCTGGCCTTTCAGGATGAGCTCGCCGCCTTCCTGGAGGACGACCGGCGGCAACTGCTGCTGGACCGGCCGCTCAGCCTGGTGCTCGTGATAGGCGTGAACGGCGCCGGCAAAACCACCTCCATCGGTAAGCTGGCCAAGTATCTCAGCGGCTCGGGCCATCGCGTGCTGCTGGCCGCGGGCGATACTTTCCGTGCCGCGGCCATCGAGCAGCTCCAGGTGTGGGGATCGCGCGTGGGGGTGCCGGTTGTGAGCCACCAGTTCGGGTCGGACCCCGGCGCCGTGGTGTTCGATGCGCTGGATGCGGCTGAGGCACGTAGGGCCGACGTGGTGATCGCCGACACCGCGGGCCGGTTGCACACCAAGTTCAACCTCATGGAAGAGCTGAAGAAGATCTCCCGTGTGGCCGCGCGCCGCCTGGAAGGCGCCCCTCACGAGGTGCTGCTCGTGCTCGACGCGACAACCGGCCAAAACGCCATCGCGCAGGCCAAGCAGTTCGACAAAACCGCCGGCATCACCGGCATTGTGCTCACCAAACTGGACAGTACGGCCAAGGGTGGTGTCATCTTCGCCATCCGCGAAGAGCTGGGGCTGCCCATCAAATTCGTGGGCACTGGCGAGGGAGTGGACGACCTCGCGCCCTTCGACCCGGACGAGTTTGCCGCCGCGCTGTTTCGGTAGAAAGGCCGGCTCAGCCCCGCGACGTGGTGCGCTGGCCCTGGTCCCAGGTGTTGATCTTGGCTGCCTTGAGCGTGACGATCACGCGTGTCTCGCCAGGGCCATCGTGGTTGTGGAAGTTCGTGTTGTAGCGGGCGCCTGCCCGGGCGGCAAACGCGAATTCGGGATCTGGCGCCAACTGCGCTTCCGCCCGGACCTCAATGGTGCGGTTCGTGCTGGCGGGATCGATGAAGAAAAGGGTGCATTTGGGATTGGCCGTCAGGTTCTTCGTTTTCTGGCGCGTCGTGTTCAGCGATATCTTGAGTTCGCCATCATCGTCTAAGAAGTACGCCACGGCGGTCACCTGTGGGTAGCCGCTCTTGTCATTGGTGCACAGCGCCGCGACGCCATTCGTCTTCAGCAGGTGCAGGAACTCCTCCGGGTACTTGGCCACGTTTATGTCGCTCTCCTCGATGCATTGTGGGGGCTCGCCCTAAGCTGCCAGCACGCGCTCCGCGGCCGCCACGCCAGCGCCACTGAGGATCTTGGCGCCGCTGGCAGCGAGGCCACGTTCGATGGCGCCGATGGTGCCCAGCAAATCCGAGGTGGTGCAGGTGCCCATGTGGCCCACGCGGAAGTAGCGCGGGGCCATAGCGGGGTGCACGCCACCGCCGATGGTTACGCCCTGGCTGGCGACTTTGCCCAGCAGCCCGCTGTCCACCCCTTGCGGGTAGTACATGCCGCTGACAGTTGGCGCTTCGCAGCCCGGTTTGGCGACTATCTCTAAGTTGAGGGCGCACATGCCGGCGCGGAACGCGTGTCCCAGGCGCTCGTGCCGGGTGAAGCGTGCCTCCATACCTTCGGCCAGAATCAGCCGCAGGCTGGTGTCCAGCGCGTAGATCAGGTTCACGGCTGGCGTGGCAAAGTAGGCCGTCTTGTCCTGCTGGAAGGCGCGCATGACGGGCAGCCAGTTGTGGATGTCGCAGTAGTAGTTTGATATCGGAGAAGTGCGTTTGGCGAACGCCTCCATGGCGGCCGCCGAAGCCATGATGAGCGCCAGGCCGGCGGGCACACCGATGGCCTTCTGCGAGCCGGTGAGGCACACGTCCACGCCCCAGTCGTCCTGCCGGAACTCGCACGCCGCCGTGCCGCAGATGCCGTCGACCACCGACAACGCGCCGTGGCGGCGCGCCAGCGCGGCCAGCTCCTTGACCGGCGCGATCACGCCGGTCGACGTTTCCACGTGTGTGATGGTGAGCATCTTGGTGGGCTTGGCCTTCAGCGCCGCCTCGATCTTCTCCAGTGGCGGCACAGCGCCGATGTCGCCGCTGATGACTTCTACGTCATCCGTGTAGCGGCGCAGGATGTCGCCGTAACGCTGGGCGAACCAGCCCGTATCCACCACCACCGCGCGGTCGCCCCGCTCTACCCAGTTGGCCGCCACCATTTCCATACCCAGCGTGCCGGAGCCAGCGATCACAAACGGCTGGCCCTGCTTGCACAGAAACACCTCGTTCAGGGAGCGGAGCACGCGCCCGAAAATTGCTCCAAACGCCGCCTCGGTGTGGCTGAGGCTGGGCCGCGCCTGCGCGCGCAGCACTTCCGGATCGAACGTGATCGGCCCGGGAATCATGAGGAGCTGGCGTTCCAATTCTTGTGGTCCCTCGTGCGGAAGCTGACCCGCGGCGCGTTGCGAGCCTTGCGAAATATCCTATCAGTGTCGGCGTCCTGGCCCGACCGGCCGCATTGGCCGCCGCGCGGCGGTGTATGGCTTGGCGCGAAGCCTCAGGAAGCACGCGCAGTGCGATTGGCGGCCGGCGCGGGGGCGTCATCCTGCACCCGCGGGGCAAACAGCAGGCCATCCACCCCCAGCGCACGGCCGGCGCCACCAAGCAGAATGGCCAGCTCGCACACGAAGAACACGTGGTCGACGTCGGCGCTGGAGGAGGGCAGCGTTTTCAGCAGGATGACACCGGCAGTGAACAGCAGCGCGGCGACGGCGCCCAGCCGGGTGAACACCCCCAACGTGAGCGAAATGCCAATAGCGAGCTCGCCCAGCAGCACCAGGTAATTGAATACGGCCAGGTTCGGTTCCACCACGCGGCGCAGGAAGTTGGCATAAAAAGCCAGCATGGCCGGCGAGGCCGTGGCCTGCTGCACCATGCTGCCCAGGGGCGACTGAAACACCCATGACGGCTGCCCACCCAGACCCAGCAGCTGGCCCACCAGGTGTGACAGGAAGGTCAGTCCTACAGCTATCCGCACCAGCGCCAGGTAGACCACGGGCGCGGTCGCCGATGGCGCAAACAGCCTCACGGCGCGCAGTATAACTGAGGCGTGGCCGCCGAAGGACTCGCCCCGTCAGCCCAGCCGACCAAGCAGCTGGCGACATTCCCCAACCCGCATCCGACGCGGGACTACGTGATCGAGCATGTGTGCCCGGAATACACCGCGCTGTGCCCTATTACCGGCCAGCCGGACTTCGGGACCATTCGCATTCGCTACGTGCCGGACGAACGCTGCGTGGAGCTGAAGTCGCTCAAGCTGTATATCTGGTCCTTCCGAGATGAAGGGCACTTCTTCGAGGATGTGACCAACGTCATCCTGAACGACCTCGTTGCTGCACTGGACCCACGATCAGCCACCGTTGTGGGCGAGTTCAACGTGCGCGGCGGCATCACCAGCACCGTCACCGCCACGCACACGAAACCAGCGGAGTAACCGCCGGATTTCTGGCGCCGCCCGAGCCGGTGCACCGAGCCTACAATGGGCCGGGGCATGGCAGCGTTAGACGTCTTTCGAGTCGCCATCCGCTGGCTGCACCTTTTGGCCGGCGTCACCTGGGTCGGCGGCAGCATCTTTTACTTCCTGGTGCTTGGCCCCGCCGTTCGCGACACTCGGAGCGAGGGGCTGCCGGGAGCATTGGCCGCGGTGGATCGGCGCTTTCGCGAGCTGGTGCAGCTGGCGATTGCCGTGCTCATCGTCACCGGCGCCCTGCTCAGCTTCGACCGCCTGCAACTGCAGCCGGGGCCAGCTTATGCCATCACGCTGGGCATCAAGGTGGCGCTGGCGGCATGGATGTTCGTGCTGGCGCAAGACCTCGCCAACCGTGGCCGGCGCCGCCTGCTGGAGCGTCGCCGCGGGCAGCCCAGCGCGTCCCGCGGACCCTCAACCAACATGATCCTCGGTCTCGGGCTGGCCATCCTCCTGCTGAGCGACATCCTCAAAGTCATCGGGCCGCCGTAGCAGGCTGAGCCCCTTGGCAGAGCCGGCGGCGGTGCCCGCCCAAGATAGACTCCTCCTCGTGCTCCGAGCCCTTCAGAGATGGCCGGAAGGCCGCGAGCGGCCCTTGGCCGGACCCCGCGGCTGTCGCTCTCAGCCGCAGTCGCGCCCCGGGAAGAGCCACCCCGGACGCGGGAGGACAGTGGCCAAGCTGCTGCTGCTGCCTCTGGTCTTGCTGGTGTGCATGTGTGTCTTGCCGGCCTACGCGGCTGGCGCAGGCACAATAGCAGGCACAATAGAAGGCGTCCTGGTGGAGCAAACACCAGGTGCCCGGCTGAACGCAGGCGGCAGCGCCACCCTGTACGACGTGACGGACGGCCAGAACCCCAAGGAGCAAGCCAAGGCCACCGTTTCTGCCAGCGGCGCCTTCAGCTTCAGCGGCTTCCCGGCCGGCCCAGCGCACAACTGGCAGGTGCTGGTGGACTATGCCGGCGCCAGCTACGTGAGCAACAAGCTGACCTTCGCGACGGGTAAGACGCTGCAAAGTGTGCGCCTGGGCGTGTACGAGCCGACCGCAGACGATTCGCAGCTCACTATCGATGCGACCAACATTGTGCTCACGCCGCCGGACGCGAGTACGCACGAAATTCCGATCCTCGAGCTGGATACCTTTGTGAACGGTACGCAGCGCGCCTTCATTCCCAGCACCACGCCGCGCAATGGCGGGCCGCCCAACCTGCTGCGCTTTTCGCTGCCGCCCGATTCGAGCCAGCTGGCACCCGCCTCCGGCATCGACCCTCAGGACATCATCCAGATCAGCACCGGCTTTGGCGCGCTCACGCCGCTGCTGCCGGGGCAAACCGACCTGGACTTCAGCTTCCGCGCACCTTACACGAGCTCCACACTCACCTTCAGCAAGAGCATCATCTACCCCACCAAAGCGCTGCGCGTGCTGGCGCCGATGGGTGCGCTGCGCATCGCCAGCCCTCAGCTCGGCGGCGCCACCACGGAGAAGATCGGCAGCCAGAACTACCAGGTGCTGCTGGGCACCAATCTGCGGGCCGGCAGCGTGGTGCAGCTGGAGATGTCGTCTCTGCCGGGCATCAGTCCGCTGGCCTTCCTCTCGCAGCCGCAAGCTCTGGTGGGCATCGCCATCGTGCTGGCCCTCGCCGTGCTGCTGCTGCTGGCCTGGTATGTACGTGACCGCGCGCGTTCGCGGCGTGCCACCTCGTCAGCCGAACCCGCCGAACCAGCCCGCCGCGCGCTTGAGCTGCAGCAGCGTGAGCTGCTTATTGCTCTCGCCCGCCTGGACGATCGCTACGAAGCCGGCGGCATGAGCCAGCAGGAGTACCAGGCCCAGCGTGACGTCCAGAAGGCCGAGCTGCGCGACCTGATGAACGCGCTGGGCGAGTCGGAGGCATAGGCCAGCGTCGGTCTCAAACTGACCTGCCGCTGACCAGTCGTCCGGGCGTGTTCGCTCTCACGGATTTGGAGAGAAAAAATAGCACGGGCGTTCTAATTGTCAGGGAAGGTGTCGGAATGATAGACGGAGCTCACGGGACTCACCGCCATGTTTCGAGCCAGTCCGCTACGGACTTTCTCCAGTCTGCGATCTTGACGAAAGGCAAAATCGCGACGCCTTTTTCACGTAGCACGAGCTCTTCTGCCTTCCAGTCAAACTCCTTGCCGTATAACTCGCGCGAAGCCAATTCCAGCGCCTTTCAATGGCTAGTCGTGCAGCGGTGGCTCTGCCGCCCCATTGAAGGACCAGACCAAATACGACAAGACGAGCACCGGCGACGACTCCAGTCAGGAATTTCTTCCACAAATCCCACTTGCTTGGAGCAATCAAGCCTAGTAGGCCAGCAAATCCAGCGTTCAAGGCCCAGCGTGGCCAGGAGACGGTCAAGCGACGGGTCAACTGGTACGCCATGACCACCGCGGTCGTGACTTCCGCCTGGGGGGATAGTCGCCAAAGCGGTCCAGCAACGAGAGCATCGTAGACAGCCATTGAGTAAGGGAAGTGAGGGATGGGCGAACCCATTGAGAGGTCTATCTTTATCCGACCCTCAGCCGAAAGGGCGGCAGCCCAATTTGATTTCAGCTCGTTGATCAGCGGTTGAAGGGTCTGACGTCGCAAGGCTGACTGCTCAGCCTCGGCTGTCAATTTCGTTTGGTTCAGAGTCTCGCGCGCCAGATCGAGAGCTTGACGAGCGAGGTCAATATTCTGCGACGCCAGCTTCACTTGCGTCACTACATACCAGCCGCCCTGAACGGCAAGTGAGACGGCTCCGACCGCCAACAGGAATTGCGCAAACGAAATGAGGCGATCCGAAGTGTCGAACACGCTGGTGCCGTAACGCCAGGCCACGCTCGCCCAGGCGAGCGCGCCCACAACTACCACAGAGCCAAACGTGATGAAGACGACCCACCAGGCGTTCGGTGATTTCAACAACACGCCCTCCTACGTAGCGCCCCCGCGAACCGCGGTCACCATCACCGCATTTAACAATGGTCAAAAAGAACTCAGACTCGGGTGAGACGTGCCCGCAGCAGTGGTCAGCTGGCTATGCTGCCGCTTTAACGCTCAAGCCGGCCTTTTGGTGCGATCTCAACCGAACCCGCGAGCCTCGGCCAGACGGCAGAGCATGTCCACGCTGGGCGTGACATTCCCGCCCTCAAGACGGCGATCGGATGGTGGGTTGCGATGCTGCGGGAGATCGCCACAACAGCGTGAGGTTTGGTGGCCGTGAGCGCCGGGCGGCCACCCGTGACCTAGCCCTTCGCTCGCTGTCGGGGTGGCGCTTGCAGCGCTTTCTCCTTTACCCACCGGACGGCGCGTCCACACAAATCACTGTCATTCCGAGCGCGCGCCAAGAACCTATCCCGCCGCCGAGTTTCCATTTTCGCTATGGAGCAAATAAGCTCGCTGCGCTCCAAATCGTTCTGCGCGTCGTCATAGGCGGCTTCAAGCTGCTCCAGGTCCGCCGCAACTCCGAACTTCCCAAGAAATTCGCGGGCGACTGACTGCAGGAATCGGGGTCGTCGTTCGCCGGCTATATGCCTGGCAAACTGCATTACCTCGTCCGAAGGCTCCGATATAGCCTCGGTCAGCCATCGCAGAATCTGATAGCGCTGGTAGTCGTATACACAGTCGCCTGACATCAGGTACCTAACAACGGCATCGCTCACCTCGTGAATTGCTTTGGTGACGCGAAAGTAGTTCAGTATTGTTTTCGTTTCTTCCGGATGACTCGCAAGCAGGTCGACACACCTTCCTACGGCCAAGGTGTTTTTCTTGGCCCCAAGACGATTGATCACAAAACGGAATAGTGTTTTGTTGAACTCTCGTCTATCGCCCAGGAAGTACGTCTTAAAGGCCTCGCTTAGGACCTCCAGCGATGCATCGTTGGGATCGAACTTTACGTCCGGCCCCGGATCATCGCCGGATTCGCCCGTGTAGGAGTCGTCGATAGTGAGATCGATTATTATGCCCTGATATCGCTTGCTTATGGCGGCAAGTGTCGGCTGGATGGATTCGATCTTGGTACGAGCTTCACTAGCTGGCAGAATTTCGGACTTTGCTGACTGGATGTTCAAACCGCGTCTATGAAAAAGCAACGTCAGACAAAGGAGGGCTCTTTTCGCCTCGGCGGTTGACTTGCAGAACACACGGATGTCATCCGAATAGCGAAAGTGGACGAAGCCTTCCTGGCGTAGCCGGGCATCAACGTTTGCTAGGTAGAGTTTCGAGAGAATATCGGACGCGTGGAACCCCTGAGGGATGCTTTGGGCATCGAATTGCGCCCACTCCAGCAAGCAGGCACGCAATTGCTCGATGACCTCTTCAGGCGACTTAATCGCACGTAAGTCGCTTATGAGCGTGTCGATGTTCTCATAAAAGCCGGTGACGTCGGAGATCGCGACGCAAACGGACCCACCGTCAACGGTCTCCAAGCTCTTCTTTCTGAATGCCTCCCAATCGGCCGCCGCGTTCACGATCCAGTTGGCGGCAGCTGGATCTGCGTTCAGCCTATGAGCAAAGTCAGGACTGCTCCGAGGTCCTACCGCCGCGATGATCTGGGGTAGGCATGCTCCAACGCATGCGGTGTACATTACGGCGTCGCGCAACGTCAGTTGGCTGCCGGGGCGGACTAGGCCATCCCCCTTGGGGACTTCACAAATTGACGCGGGCAGTGGTGTATAGCGACCGTTCCGGATGTCTTCCCTGATTGTCTCGAGCCATTCATCTTCGTCTAGTTCAATGAGTTGCTGCTCGTAGGGATGTCGAACAAAGACGTTGGACTTCAGATCAGCCTTCAACCGCTCCCAAGCGAGTTTCAAGTCAAGGCAATCAAGTAGCGGCACGTGTCACTGGCCCCATGTTAGCAACCAAGTGGACTAAGAGACCCTTGGCCGTCGATACGAAGGGCAGCAGCATGGGTCAAGGGCCGCCCGCGGGCGGGCGCCGCACGGGGCTCGTGATCTCTTCGATGAACGGCTGCCAGCACCGAGCCGCCCATCGCCCACGGCACCTCCGCCCTCGGTTCGAAACGACCGCGCAGCGCATCCACGAGCGGCGATACAGCCAGAGCCAACAAGCCAGCACCGCTGTAGCGCCATTCGAATTCCTGTTCGGGATACGCCGGCGCCGATCTTTGGATGGAAACGGCATTGGGGTCGCTACGACCCACCGCCATCGCGGATGACCACGCGCTGTGGTTATCGTGGTGCGCCGCGGGCGTCTCGCGGTTGTACCTGCCGTGACACACCACGTCATCGTCTTCGCATCCAAAGCCAAGTTCATCGCCATAGGCATCGAAACGGGCGCCTACGAAATGGATGCCGACGAACTCGCTGCAGTTACACGCGCCCGTAAGCGCCGGCCAGGCGCTCTGGTCTGGATCACGCGCGGAAAGCCTGTAGGCTCATTGCTTCGGAGCAGGCCACGCGATAGACGCGGGTTGATTCTGGGCGGCATGACGGCCGACGGCCAAGAGGCGACAATCGAGCTGCCTGCGCGTGGCCCAGGCTCTCGTGAGCGTTGCTCGCAAGGACGGATTTGCCGGTCGGGGGAGACGAGCGGGAAACGGTTGGCCGATTCCTTACGAACTCGCTGGAGCATTCAGCCTGCCCCGAGCTGCGCAGCGTTGTTCCTACGATAAGCAGTAGCCGTGGCCGCGACCTTCTGTATCTGCGAATCAATCTTTTCACGAATGTCCTTGGGCAGAACGTCCTTCTCAGGCAGATATTGCCAGGCCGAGAACGTCTTCTCTGTCGTTTCCACGACCTCCTTGATCACCATACTGGTTGCCAATCCCGTCTTATCCGCGAACGTCCTGATCTGGTCGAGGGTTATCGCTTCAAGGCTCTTGCTGCCGCCAAACGACAGCCCGAGCTGATCTCCCGCCACATAAGGAATCGTGGACACGAAATCGTAAACAGGCGATAAGTCGGGCGTTCGCTTATCGGGGTAGATCAACGACCAATTCTTGAGATGCATGTCGCCGTTCCCAATCAGAACGGTGAAGGCGACGCGCCGGATGAATTCCGCCACACAGGCCTCGCCGACCTCGGCCATCAACACAACCGCGATGTTGGCGTAGCTCCGGCCTTCGTATTTGTCATTCGGATAGCGCCCAAAGATCTGCGCGAAGTCTTCCATATGGATGCGCCCGTTCTCGGCCCGATCAAAACGACGCACGGCAAGGGCTTGTCCCTCGAAATCTCCGAGTCCTTCGGGAATACCCGCAATCTCATTGATCTTCACGAGCTTGCTTTCGGGAACATCAAATCCAACTGCCCGTGCCAGGCTGAGCATGAGGAACTCGTTCTCTGGAATATGTGGGATTTGTGTGGATGGCATTTTGACGATCCACGAGCCGCCGACTCCGTGGGCTGGCACTGTCAGGCCGCCCTTGGTCTCCAGGATAGACGAGAATTTGAGTTGGACGCCCGCGAGCGAATATCGTAATGTCGCACCATCCTCCGTCTGAGGCTTCGAGGGTGTTTCGGCAGTGGAAGTGTCGATTTCCGACGTCGCCGATTGGACGGTAACGGCGCCGGGGAGATCCTCGCCAAGCGCGGCCAGTAAAGCGAATTCGCGATGCTCCTTGACACCTGCCTTTTCTGCCAGATACCGACGGAGGTGCCCTTCGGGCAGCAAATTGGAAAAGAACACTGGAAGCCGTTGGCTGGCGGGAGGTACCCGCACCAAGCCACCCCGCTGCCCCTTGAACCCGAGACTCAGCGTTGGCCGGTGTTCATCCTCGATGTAGTCCGGCGCGAAGATGAATTCGTGCGTCGTCCCGTTGTAACGGCGGAGCGTTCCGATCCGTCTTCCGTGCAACGACACACTGAGCAGATCGGCCATTAACCAAGGTCCTCGGCATCATCAGCTGCCCATCGTGGCCGTTCTTCCACCTCTTCTTGCCCGTGCGCATCATGCCAAATGATGGTCTCGACATCAGGAACGAGTTGGCGCGGCACGAGCACAAGTTCATAGCCCAGGGTTCGGGCGATATCGGATAGCGTGTCCAGGCGCGGGGCAATCTTGCCCGATTCGATATCGGAGACCTGCGCCTGTCGTAGAGACGCGCGCCGGGCTAGCTCGGTCTGCGACCAGCCGCGACGCGTGCGGGCTTGGCATAGATCGCGCCGCAGCGGTTCCGGCAACCGCCCAAGGCGAAGATTCGACCGCGATATCTGCTTTACAGTATTACTTGGCATATCCATACGCTATCACAGATGCGATCTTGAACGGGATGCATATCCATTAAAATAGATTCACGGAAAATCCTATCTTCTTTAACGGATTGCAGCATCGGGGAAGTTGAAATGTGCCGCTACCGAACGCCGGGTCGGCCATAGAGCCGGGCTTGATGCTCAACACGCTGGTCGGTGTCGCCTCGAGCTTATGGCGCGGCGAGCAGCTCGCGGTTGAGGAGCGTGGTCAGGCGCAGGCGGTAGCTGTGGGCGATGGCTTCGCGCTTGGGGTGCTTTTCGAGCCAGGGGTGGCACACTTCGCTCAGCCGGCCAGCTTCAGCGCGCGTGAGGGGTGGGCGCTTGGCCCTATCCACGGCGGGCACGAGGACGAACATGTGCCGCAGCACGTCCGGCACGGTTTGCACGCCGGCTACACGCAGCAGCACCGCGTCCAGCCCGAAGATGGGTGACTCGACTTCGACGCGGTAGCCCAACGGCTCGAAATATCCCCGGAGCCGCGGATTGCGGAAGTTGACCGCCAGTGGCGCGATCTCTGCCTGCAGGTCGAAGCGGGTGCGCAGCAGCTCCTCCCGCGAGAGCGGGCGCAAGGCGGCCCCAAAGGCGCTGTCCAGGAATGAGCGGAACAGGGGCGAGAGCGCCTCCACGCGGGTGCGCACATAATCCAATATCTCAAGCTTCTCCGGCTCGTCCGGCCACTGTGAGGCAGGCTCTGGGTAGGCCAGCAGGGTGAAGGTGATGCTGCCCGGCTGTGAGGCTTCGACAATCAGCCGCAGCCGCGCACTGGGCGGCTGGTGGACCACGAACCGGGCCGGGAGCTTACCCAGCAAGCCGCCGAGATCTTCGGCCCGAGCCCCCTGGGCGGTGATGCGCAGGTACATTACGAGTTTGGCCGCGACGAGTTTGCCCGCGCGGCGGCGCCTGCCCGGCCACTTGGCAGCAGCGCATAGGTGGCGTGCAGCTCCGCCGCGAGGAAGGAGGCAGGCCGGTCGCCAAAAGGCGGGCGCGTGTCCAACACCAGCAGGGTGGCGTTCCCAGCGGCGAAGGCCCGGCCGTAGGCAGCCCACTCCGCGGAGGCAACGCGACCATCCGTAACGATGACCACGCGTACGGATTGGTTAGGACGCTGGCGCCGCGCTGAAGCAAGCATGCGCAGCGCCAGATCGAGACCCGCCGCTAACGGCGTGCCACCGCCCGCGGGCAGCGCTTCGACGGCGCGGCGGCCGAGGGCCAGGCCTCGGGTGGGCGCCAGCAGCAAACTGGCACCGTTGTGGCGGAAAGCCACCAGCGCCACCATGTCACGCGCCTGATACGCGCGCCGCAGGAGCGCGATCACCGCCCCCTTGGCCTCGGCCAGGCGGTTGCTGGCCATGCTGGCGCTGGCGTCGAACACGACCAGGTGCAGAGTGCTGGGCGGCTCGCTCCGCCGCTGCCAGCGGATGTCCCGCTGGCGCAGCCGTGGCCGGCCGCCGGGCGTCCAACCGCGAGCTCGCTGCCAGGGCAACGCCGCCGCCACGGTAGCCGTGAGCGCGATACGCTGCCGAGCCCGAGCATGCGTTCTCGGAGGCAAGCTGGCGCCGCGAGCCGATTCGATCGCGCTTGCCCTCCCAAAAATGTCCCACGCCGGCGGCCAAGCTCGAGCAACGGCAGCCAGCAGCACCTCGCGCCGCGTGTCCACGTCGGCCGTGTCGGCTGTACCCAGCGGGCCATCGTCGCCGCTTTGGCGCGCCGGTGGTGATTCGGTTGCGACTGCGTCACCCTTCTCCTGCGCGGGCTTCCACTCGTCTCCAGCCGGGGCGTTCGCGTCCACTGGCGGTTGCCGCCGCTCCAGCGAGCCGCTGGTGCTGGTGCGTGCCCCCACGGCTGGATCGGACTGGGCGACGACGGGTGCGTCGCCCGAAGCCGAAGGCAAAGCTTGTTCATCCCCCGTGTCCGCCGCGGCTGGCGGGTTAGGCCATGCCCGCGCGCGGCAGGCCAGCACGAGCTGCACCGCCAGCTCCAGGTCCTGAGCAATCGGCTGGGGGCGCCGCTCCAGGGCCGCACTTGCTTGCGCGGCCAGCAGGGCGAACCAATCTGCCCGGTTACCCTCCACGCCCAGGGCACAGCTCACCTCTGCCAGCGCGCGTACATCGCCTGGCTGGCATTGGATGCGCGGCAGCAACGCGCGAGCCGCGCGAAGCTCCTCGATCAAGGCGGCGGTATCGCGTGGTTCAGTGCCGCCGGCCGAGGCGCGCTCCAGTACGCCCAGGCGCTGGGGCCGGCTCGGCGAAGCGGGCAGCTGCACCACCAGCCCAAACCGATCCCAGGTGTAGGGGTGCGCTTCGGCGCCAGCCAGAATGAGCCGGCCCTCCCCGCACGCAGCCCGGCCGGCCGGTGCCCGCTGGTCGAGGTGATGGATGACCAGCGGCGGCTCGGCAGCACCGTTTGCTCCGGCGGCAGCGAGCTCCTGCCAGAGCTGCGCGGTGGCGGAGATCAGCGCGCTTTTGCCCGCGCCCGCTCCGCCAAGCAGCAGCAACCCCTGCAGCCGGGGATCCACCAGCAGCAGGAGCGCGGCCTGGCGCGCCAGCTCCAGCCCGGCCAGCCCCAGGAAATCCGGCTCACACGTGTTGAGGGGCGCCATCACGCCGCCAGCAGGTGGTCCACGGCAAGCTGCACGCGCGGGCCAGCGTCCACCAGCTCCAGCGGGTCCCGCCGCAGGCGGTGGCGCAGCGCGGCCGGCGCCACCTGGCGCACGTCGTCCAGGGCCACCATTCGGCGGCCGCTGAGCGCCGCCAGCGCCGTGGCGGCTCGGGCAAGGGTCAGCTCGCCGCGGTGGCCGGGAACTTCCAACTCCGCGCACAGGCCGGCAATACGCGCCAGCAGCTCCCGCGGCAGCTCCACCTCGGGCAGCAGCCGGCGGGCCCGGCGGACGGACCGCCGCAGCGCTGCCTCTCGGCCCGTCCATGCGTCGCAAAAGGCCGCGGAGTCGCGTTCGAACGCCTGGCGCCGCAGCACAATCTCTACGCGCTGGTCGACTTCGGTGATGGTGGTGATCTGAGCGGCCAGGCCAAAGCGGTCCAGCAGCTGTGGGCGCAGCTCGCCCTCCTCTGGATTGCCGGAGCCCACCAGCACGAACACCGCCGGATGGTGCAGACTGATGCCTTCGCGCTCCACCACATTCACGCCGCTGGCGGCAACGTCGAGCAACAGGTCTACCAGGTAGTCCTCCAGGAGGTTCACCTCGTCAATGTAGAGGAAGCCGCGGTTGGCCTTGGCCAGCAGGCCCGGCTCGAACGTGCGCACGCCATCAATGAGCGCGCGCTCAAGATCGAGCGCGCCGCAAAGACGGTCCTCCGTGGTGCCGAGCGGCAGGTCCACCACCGGCATGGGCCGCCGCGTTGCCCGAGTTCTTCCGGCAGCCTGGCAGTCGGCGCACGGCGCGGCAGGATCGCAGCCGGCAAGGCAGCCGCTCGTCACGCGCTGGCGCGGCAGCAACGCCGCCAGGGATCGCACCGCCGTGGATTTGCCGGTCCCACGGTCACCCAGCAGCAGCACGCCGCCCAGGCTGGGGTCCACTACGGCCAGCAGCAGCGCTCGGCACATCTCCTCTTGGCCCACAATGGCTGTGAACGGGTAGGCGCTGCTCACAATCGTGTGAGATTCTATCCAGCCGGGTTGACCAAGCTGTGCTGGCAGGCTGGTACTAATGTATTGTCTAGATTGTATATCGACATAGTCAACAATTTGTGCTAAGTTTCAGCGGACGATGCCTGACCCACGCGCCTGGTCCGAAGCCGCATTGCAGACCGCCAGCCACGAGCTGGAGGCGCGCTCGCTGGAGGATATGCTGACTTGGGTGGACGAGCACTTTTCGCCTGGTGTGTCGCTGGCCAGCAGCTTCGGAGGCCTGTCGGGCATGGTGCTGGTGGACGCCGTGGCCCGGCTGAAGCTGCCTTTCGAGATTTTTTACCTGGATACCGACCTGCTGTTCCCGGAAACGTACCAAACGGTGGCGCGGGTGAAAGAGCGCTATGGGTTGCAGCCGGTGGCCTACGCTACCCCGCTCAGCCTGGCGGATCAGGCGCGCGAGCACGGTGGCGAGCTGTGGCAGCGAGATCCCGACCTGTGCTGTCGTCTGCGTAAGGTGGAGCCGAACCGCGCCGCGCTGCAAGGCAAGACCGCCTGGGTCACGGGCATTCGACGCGATCAAACCGGCAACCGCCAGGCTGTCCCACTGCTGGAGTGGGACGATGGGTTCGGACTCCTGAAGGTCAACCCTCTCGCCGCGTGGACCGAAGATGCAACGAGAGCCTACATTGAGGCGCACGACGTTCCGTATAATGCGCTGCTGGACCGTGGCTTTCGGTCCATCGGCTGCCTGCCCTGCACGCGCGCGGTTCTGCCAGGCGAGGACCCCCGCGCCGGCCGCTGGAGTGGCCTGGAGAAAACGGAGTGTGGGCTGCATCTGCGACCATCATCCCTCCCTGTGCTGGCGCCCAGCAGCGGGGTAGAGCAGCGGCAGCCCTGACCTTTGGTTGACGGGAGGAGAACTGTGGCCGCAGCATTGACCCTGCCGAGCGCTCCGGCAGCCGTGGCCGGCACGCAGGCGCGCCGTGTGAGCCACCTGCAGGTGCTGGAGGCAGAAGCCATCTACATCATGCGCGAGGCGGCCGCCCAGCGCGAACACCCTGTGCTGCTCTTTTCCGGCGGCAAGGACTCCGCGGTGCTGCTGCGGCTGGCGGAAAAGGCGTTTCGGCCGGCCGGGTTCCCCTTTCCCATCATGCACATCGACACCGGACACAACTTTCCCGAAGCGATTCGCTATCGCGACGAACGGGTGGCTGAGCTGGGGGAGCGGCTGATCGTCCGCTACGTGCAGGATTCGATCGATTCCGGACGCGTGCGCGAGGAGCGCGGCTCCATCTCCCGCAACCGGCTGCAAACGACCACACTGCTGGATGCCATCGAGGAACAGGGCTTCGACGCGGCCTTGGGCGGTGCCCGGCGCGACGAGGAGAAGGCGCGTGCTAAGGAGCGCGTGTTCTCTTTCCGCGACGAGTTCGGCCAGTGGGACCCCAAGCACCAGCGGCCCGAGCTGTGGGGCCTCTACAACGCGCACATCCGCAAGGGTGAGCACGTGCGCGTGTTCCCCATCTCCAACTGGACCGAGCTCGACGTGTGGATGTACGTGCAGCGCGAGGAGTTGGAGCTGCCTGCAATCTACTACGCGCACCAGCGGGAAGTGTTTCAGCGCGATGGGATGCTGCTGTCCGTATCGCCGTACGTGCCGATGCGCACCGATGAGCTGCCTTTCGAGGCCCAGGTGCGGTACCGCACCGTAGGCGACATGACCTGCACCGCCGCCATCCCCTCCTCCGCGGCGACCATCGAGGAGGTCATCGCCGAAGTCGCGGCGTCGCGCATCAGCGAGCGAGGGCAAACCCGCGCGGACGATCGCTTCTCCGAAGCGGCAATGGAAGACCGCAAGCGCGAAGGGTACTTTTGAGCGGGGCCTCAGAAGAAGGCACCACGCTGCTGCGGTTCTCCACCGCCGGCTCGGTGGACGACGGCAAGAGCACGCTCATCGGCCGGCTGCTGTATGAGACGAAGCAGATCTACGAAGATCAGCTCGCTTCCGTGGAGCGGGCCAGCCAACAGCAGGGCGCGGATTACCTCAACCTCGCACTGCTGACTGATGGCCTGCGCGCCGAGCGCGAGCAGGGCATCACCATTGACGTCGCCTACCGCTACTTCGCCACGCCCACGCGCAAATTCATCATCGCCGACACGCCTGGCCACGTGCAGTACACCCGCAACATGGTGACGGGCACCTCCACGGCCGACGCGGCTGTGGTGCTGGTGGATGCGCGCAACGGCGTAGTGGAGCAGTCGCGGCGGCACGCCTTCATCGCCAGCCTGCTGCGCGTGCCGCACCTGATTGTCTGCGTCAACAAGATGGATTTAGTGGACTACGACCGGGCCGTGTTCGAGCGCATTCGCGATGAGTTTCAGGCTTTTGCCGCGCAGCTGGATGACGCGTCCATCACCTTCATCCCCCTGTCGGCGCTGAACGGCGACAACGTGGTGGAACCCTCCAGCAGCATGCCCTGGTACCACGGCCCCACACTGCTGCGGCAGTTGGAGGCCGTGGAGGTAGCCTCGACGGTAGCGGACGAGCCCCTGCGCTTCCCGGTGCAGTGGGTGGTGCGCCCCTACACCAGCGGGCATGATTACCGTGCTTACGCCGGGCAGGTGGCCGCCGGTGTGGTGCACCCGGGCGATGCCGTGCGCATTTTGCCGCGCGGCCTGGAGAGCCGCGTCCGCTCGGTGGATACGTACGATGGCCCGCTGGCGGAGGCCTTCCCCCCCCTCAGCGTCGCGCTGCAGCTGGAGGATGACCTGGACGTGTCGCGCGGCGACATGATCTGCGGTTTGGAGGGCCAGCCGGCCGTGACGCGCGACATCACGGCCACGCTGTGCTGGCTGAATGAGCAGCCCATGACCGTGGGCAGCCGCTGCATCCTGCGGCACACTACGCGCGGCGTGCGTGCGCGCATCGAGGCGCTGGAGTTCCGCATAGACGTCAACAGTCTGAAGCACGATTCCAGCGCGAACACCCTGGCCCTGAACGACATCGGCCAGGTGCGCATCCTGGCCAGCGAGCCCATCTTTGCCGATACCTACGCCCGCAACCGCGCCACCGGCAGCTTCGTCCTCATCGACCAGGCTACCGACGCCACCGTCGCCGCCGGCCTCATCATTTCGGCCAGGAGCTGAGAAGCGGGTGAGCTGGCGCAGGTGGCGCGAAAGAGCATCGACGGCAGACCAGTAGCGGTCGAATAATCGCTTGAGCTGCAAACGCGAAATAGAGCCCTTGAGTGTCGAAGACGCCCTGAAGCTGAAGGAAGGCTACGTTCGGCGCGGGTTTCCCGGCGAGTACTTGCAAGCCTCGGTCCGTGACGTGATGCGGCCGCGGGGCAAGCCGCAATTGACCGATTCCTGAGCCATTCCCCGTCCGCCGAGGCAATCCTCCCGCTTGCGGAGGGAGAGGGATTCGAACCCCCGGAGCTTTCGCTCAGCGGTTTTCAAGACCGCCACCATAAACCACTCGGACATCCCTCCCGGCTTTGGGCAGTGTGACTATAGCTTGCCAGCGGGCTGGTCGCGCTTATCGGGCTGCGACAGTGAAGGGACCGAGCGCGACGGATTGCTCGCCGTTGGGCAGCGCGAGATTGGCGAGGCCGTGGGCGCCGCTGACATACCATCCCACTCGCAGCACGTAGCTGCCGGGCGGAGCGTTCGCCGGGAGGCGGAGCCGGCGCGGATCGAGCACCTGCTCGCCCGCGGCCCACTGCGCGGTTGGAAAGTAGCCGTCCCAGGGCCAGCCGTCTGTTTGCGCGAGCTTGCCGTTCGCTGGTGTGCCAAAGTGGAGGAACTCCGTGTAGGCGGTGCTCAGGGGGCGCAGCGCCTGCCAGTGCAGGCGAACGCGGACGATCTGGCCTGGGTGCAGCGGGCCGCTGGGCGCGTCGTAGCCGATCAGTCGAAGGCGCTGGCCGAACACGGCCGGCTGGGGTACCCGCGGCGCTGGCGGCGCGCTACGGCGCACCAGCACGAAGCCCGGCTGCTGATACTCCGCCGTGTAGCCGGGCAGTCGCAGCAGGCGGCCCAGCGCCGCGTGGTAGCCGTTGAAGTTGGCGGGATACGGCCCCCAGCCGGCCCAGTTCTGCAAATCCACGGCGTACACGTCCGTGGGCACGAACACCTCAGGGAAGAGGCGGTAGTCGAACCGCCGGTCGATCCAGGGCGAGAGGTTGATGGTGGATGACACGCTGAGGCTGGTGGGCAATGCCAGCAGCGTACGTTTGATGGCCACGTCTCGTGCCGTCGGCTGAAAGCTGCTCGCCTGATAGGTGAAGCTGCCGGGGGCGCCGGTCAGCATGAGATACGCCGCGACACTCGAGGCCACCAGAAAGGCGAGCCCGGACGAGAGCGGCAGCCAGCGCCGCAACCGCGCCAGCCCCTCGATGGCGGCAAAAAAGAGGAACGGCACCACCGGGCTGGCGTAATAGGCGAAGAATGGGTCGTGTCGATAGGGTGTGTCACCCAGCAGCAGGTAGGCCAGCGTGGGCACGGCCAGGAGCAGGATGCGCCAGCCCACGAAGGGCAGCAGCCCCAGCGGAGCCAGCAAAAAGGCCACGAAGGCGAGCTTGGGTGGGGTGGCGACGTGCCGCAGCGCCAGCAGCGGGTTCTCCACCAACTTGAGCAGAATGCCCAAGGGGCTGCTGGCGCCCAGATAGGCATAATCCTTCAGGAAATAGACGCTCTGGCCGCCGTTGAAGTGCGGCACGGCCAGCGCCAGCGTGGCCACGGCCCAGACCATCCCCAGCGCAGCCAGTCCCAGGCCCTGAGCCCGCTGTCGCTGAAAGAGCAAGGCATACAGTCCCAAGCCAACTACCACAAAGCCGATCTCATCCTTCACCAGCAGCGCCAACGCCGCGCAAAGAAAAGTCAGCCGCCAGCGCTTCTGCAATTGGAAGTAAAGGGCGAAGCCCAGCGGCGCGATGCACAGCGGCGTCTCATGAAACGTAAGCTGCATGGTGCGCGTGAGAACGGGGTTGATTAGGTACGCCAGCGCGACCACGGGCACGGCCAGCAGCGAGAGCCGGCGGGCCGCTTGCAGCGCGATGGGCACCACGCCGACCGCCAGGCCCACAGCTTGCACCACGACCAGGAAGCCGGAGTCCGAGCTGATCCGAGCCAGCGGGCTCAGGATCACCAGGCTCAGAGAGAAGTGCGTGCCCAGGAAGTTGGCCGGCGCATCGACTCCCGAGGTGAATTGCAGCAGATGGCCGTGCACAGTGGTCCACAGCATCTGGTCGAACAGCGCTACGTCCCCCAGGGCTACCCGCCCCGCGTCCAGCTCACGAAGGCCCAGCACACTGAAGGCCGCGGTGAAGCCGGCCGCGAGCAGCGCCACGCCGCCGCCGGCCGTGAACCTCGCCGCGCGCTCGTGCCGCGGTACGACATTCGCGCGCCCAGTGTCGCGGGGCAGTATGTGCCACAGCCAGTGCCCCAGCAGGGCTAGCACCGCCGCGGCGACTCCAGCGACCATTGGAGCCCACAACTCC
>JBOGTU010000161.1:0-16398 GCA_050695655.1 Chloroflexota bacterium
TGTCAGCTCAAGCAGCTTGCGGCGGTAGGTCTCTTCGCGACGGAAGGTGTCGAGCCCGCGATTGCGCGCAACGGTGAAGAGCCAGGCATCCGGGCGGTCAGGTATCCCCTCGGTTGGCCATCGCGTGAGGGCATCTATTGGATCGGTTGGGTTGTTGAGTCGCGGGCGCCCATAAAGCGCTTCGAGCGCGTCGCAGACGCTGGCGACTATGTGTGGAGAGACTGTCTCGACTACCCCTGACCGGGCAGCCGACGATTGAACCATGCGCATTTAATGAAAACCTTTGGGCGCGGCAAACGCAAGGGCTGGATCGAAAAGGTTGGTGATTGCACTTGAGGGCGTTCACAGTGGAGTCGATTTTGGCCCCCTTGGTCTCAGCACGGCTGTGATGTACTCGACCAGTTGGGCCGTAACCAATAGACACGTCCGAGCGTCTGCCGCACTGAAGGTCGTTACCGGGTCGAGGTGATGACTGCTCGAAGTCAGCGCGGCGCAAGCTTGCCACAGCCCATCCAAGAACTGCCGCTGGGAGTCGCCAAAGCTCTCGTGATTACTGGCAGCGATAACGTCGGCCACCCGTGAGCCAGGCTTACCCTGTGCGTCCAAGTGCTGCTCGATGAGGTGTCTCACATCGCGGCATTTTTGGATGCACTCTCGGTAGCGCCCGCTATCGTGCTCTCTTCGGGCACCATCAAACAGCTCTGCGATCTGCGAGGGCAGCGGCCCGTCTCCGGATGGCAGCCTAATTTCGATCAATCGCAAGCGATCAAGTCCGAGGCCTGGGGCTACCTGTTCTACCCAGACTGACGCCGGAACATCGAGCTGCAGCGGGTCAATCTTGGTCTCCCAGAACACGGCGAGCTCAGATACCATGCCCACGTTGGGATCGAACGGTGCTGGGGGCATCTGATCATCTGGACGCTTTGGAAACGAGTTCCAGGTGTAGCGCAACCACGCAACAGTGGCCTCCATCCGAAGAGTCGCCCGCAATTTCTTCTCTGAATCCGCGTGGCGATGCCGCTCGATTTCGGTAATCAGCGCGCCGGTCAACGGCAGCCTAACTTCAACACGCTGGGACATCGCGGCTGTGGGCAGCGACCGGACCGGCATACCCCCGGTCAAGTTCAACACCACACTGGAACCAAACTGATTGTGGTCTTGGGGATTGGTCGATAAGTGCAGGGAGCACCGCAGCTCGGTCAGCGCCAATTGGGCGCTAAGCTCCTGCGGCTGCATCATGATTTCCAAAGGCACGACGAGGCGCGGGTCGATAGGTCCGCCCTCGCCGCGCAGCTCGTTCGGAACCGCCCGCACTTCGCCGATGCCGCGACTGCTCAGTCGTATCGTCATGGCCGCGTTCTTGCCGGTCCCTTCGGTTGGTCGGTCATGCCGCAAGCATGCCAGACTGAGGAGGGCTGGGACAGTCCTCCGGGCTAAGCTTCTTAGCCCGAGCGCGCCGCCCGAACCCGATTCGGCCCTTTGTCGGGCCTCCCGTTACGCCGCATAACAGGAGAGCCTGGAGCGTCTTTCATGCTCGGCGTTACATCATGTAACGGGACGATGTTGCTTCGATCACCCGGCTTCCTACCCGGCTTCTTGCGGAGCGGAGATATCCCGGCCAACGACGATCGCTTTGGCCGTATCGCGGCCATCTTCTGATCGGCCAGTCCGAAGTAGTAGTCGGTCATCTCGTAGCTTTTGTGGCCCGCCCAACGCCGCACTATCGACGGGTTCTCGCCATCCAGCGCCTTCTCGGTCAGGAAGTTGTGCCGGAATAGGTGGGGATGTATATGGACATCCATCCCGCCCTTACCCAGCCGAGCACGCAAGCGCCGGACCATCTGGCCCACGCCGTTCTCGGTCAGCTGCTCGCCCCGCCAGGAGCAGAAGAAGGTGTCCGTCTGGAGGGTGCGCTGAGTCCGGCGATGGTCCCGGTGCCGGACCGGCTTCTCCAGGAATTCTTCTCTGATCCGTAAATAGTGCTGGCAAATCTCGATCGTCTCCGGTGAGATCGGAATGATGCGCCACTCGTCGGTCTTGTCGGCGTAGACCTCGACGTAGCCGGCATCGAGGCGCACGCGCTGGGTCTGGATGTTGACCAGCTCCTCCAGCCGGACGCCGGTGTCGAGGAAAATGCTGAGGACCGCCAGGTTGCGAGCCCCCAGGAAAGTGTTGGGGTTGAAGTCGGCCAGGATGGTCTGCTTGTCGTCGCTCGACAGGGTGTCGAACTTGGGACGCACGAACTTGGGCCGCTTGAGTCTGGCCCAGCGGTCCTCCTCGGTCCAGCCCTTATCGAACATCCAGCGGCTAAACGTCTTCAGGTCGCGGAAGTACGTCGCGATGGTGTTCCGTGACAGGTCGCGATCGCGCAGCGTAGTCAGGAAGCTGTGGCCAATCGCCTCGGTGAATTCGCCGACAGTGGCGTCGGGTCCCATGAACTCGGTCAGCTTAGTCAGTGAGGTGCGGTAGCCGAGCCAGGTCTTGGGTTCCTGCTCCGCCTGTTTCTTGGCTAGGAACTCCGGAATCGGTCCTCGTTCTTGCCCGCTGGAGCGGCGGACGATGCGCTCCAGCAGCAGCTCGTCGTTGTGATCCATCTCTGCCCAGGTGAGTCGTGTTTTCGGTGCCATTGTCTGTCAGGCAACCTCCGTCTGAGAAGTCCCTATCAGGCACACTTCGGCGGGAAATCTGGGCCTCGAATTAGCCTCCAGGGAGAAGGACGCGATTTCACGCTCAACTTTCTGGAGCGGTTATTCATCGGTCCTGGCGATGGATTTAGGCTCGATTGATAGTCAGCCCACGCTCAGCACCCAACAAAAAACCGGCCCATCAGGCCGGTTTTGGGTGTTTAGAGCGGAAGACGAGATTCGAACTCGCGACCTTCTCCTTGGCAAGGAGACGCTCTACCAGGCTGAGCCACTTCCGCGTTGGCACCATTGTAGCCGCCGGGGTGGCGCGCGCAAGTGCCGGGCGGGCTGCACGCGGCATGGCGTGTCGCGCGAGGGGCGTGCGGCTTGGGTAGTGTAGAGGTATGCAACTGGTGGGCGCTATGCGTGCGCTCGGCGAGGAGGTGCTTTGGGCATGACTGGCTCGGCGATTGGGTTTGGGGACGACTGGAGCGAGGCGCTGGAGATGTCGCTGCTGGCGGCGCGCGGGCCAGCGGACTTGGCGCTGCTGTTTGCGTCGGCAGAATACGCGGAGCACTTCCCTGAGATGCTGGCGCGGGTGCGGGCGGCCACCGGCTGCCGCGTTCTGCTGGGATGCAGCGGGCAGGGCATCATTGGCGGCCAACGCGAGATTGAGGATAGACCGGCGATCTCCGTACTCAGCCTGAACCTGCCGGGGGCGCGGCTGCAGCCCCTGTATCTTGACCAGGCGATGCTCGAGGCCGCCGAGGATGGCCCCTCACTTTGGCAACATGCAGCGGGCGAGGTGGCGGGTACCCCGGCAGCGTCGGGTGCGCGCGGCGTACCGGATGGTGACCCGGCAGTGGAGGACGTGAGCGCCTGCGTGCTCTTCGCGGACCCTTTCCACCTGGATTGCGAAGGGGTGCTGGCCAGCTTCAATGCTGCCTTTTCTGGCGTACCCATGGTGGGTGGGCTCGCGTCGAGCAGCGTGCCGGAGCAACGGACCTACCTGTTCCTGAACGATGCGGTGTACGACCGGGGCGCGGTGGCTGTGGCGGTGAGCGGCTGCGCGGTGCGCACAGTGGTCTCGCAAGGCGCCGATCCCATTGGCGAGCCATGGATGGTCACGGCGGCGCAGGGGCCGGTGGTGGAAACCATTGCCCAGCGGCCCGCGTACACGGTGTTGACGGAAACGGTGCAGGCGCTGCCGCGCGAGGCCCAGCAGCGCGCCTCCCGCAACTTGCTGGTGGGGCTGGCGATCGATGAATACAAGGAGAGCTGGGGTCGCGGCGACTTCCTGATCCGCAACCTCACCGGCGCGGACCCGAGCTCCGGAGCACTGGCGGTGAGCGCGTCCCCGCGGCCCGGCCAAACCATCCAGTTCCAGGTGCGCGATGCGCGTGCCGCCGACGAGGACCTGAAGCAGCTGCTGGCCGAGGCGCGCGAGAGCCTGGGCTCGGTTTCACCGGCCGGCGTGCTGCTGTGCTCCTGCAATGGGCGGGGTCAGGGGCTGTTTGGTGTGCCGGATCACGATGCGCGCACGCTGGCCGAGCAGTTCGGCCCGGTTCCCGTGGCGGGCTTTTTCTGCAATGGGGAGGTGGGCCCGATAGGCAAAAGGAACTTCCTCCACGGCTTCACCGCCAGCCTGGCGCTCTTCCTGCCGCCGGGATCGCCGGCCGCCTGAGCCGTGGGCTACGCCCGCGGCCAGCCGGACGGATGCGGTGAACGGGCGCCGTCAGCTGCGGGGCCACACAGGGCGGGTACGCTCGGGGTCGCCGTGGATGAGGGCCAGCAGCTCTTCGCGTTCGCAGGCCAGCAGCTGCCGGTAAGCGCGATCCAGCCGCGCCTTGGCGCCGTCCGAGCCCAGCCGTTCCAGCCGGCCAGCCAGGTCCTCCAGCGCGCCGGCCTCGGCCAGTGCCTTCACGGAGCTCCACCACTGCCCGAAGGCGATGTTCTCCGGCGCGGGGAAGCGCGGCCGCCAGCGCTGCAGGCTGCGCACCCGCTCGCGCGGGCCGCCGACCACATCATCTACTTCAAAGAATGGTCCGTCCCGCTCGTTGGTGCGCATGTCGATCACCAGCACCTTGCTCATCAGCGGGAAGAGCAGCGTCATCACCTGTGCCTCATGCACATGCCGCAGCACGCCCTGCACGTTCCACACGTTGTCCATCATGAGTGCGCGGCCCCCGGCAAGTGGCCGAACAAGGGCGCGTGCATACTCCACATTATCCATCGCGATCCAACGAGCGCGCGGCGTACCCGGCAGTCCACCATTCGGGCGAGGGCCACTCAGCCACCTGCCCGATGCGCCGCCTTTGAAGCCGGCCCTACGATGGTTGGTGGTGGTTACGGTGCTCATCGTGGATGACAGCAGCTACGCGCGCGATGGGCTGCGCAGCATTCTGGGCCACGATGCGGCCATTGAGGTGGTGGGTGAGGCGGAGAACGGCTGCGACGCCATCGAACAGGCGATGCGCCTCCGGCCGGACGTCATCTTGATGGATCTGCAGATGCCGGCCATGGACGGCCTGGAGGCTACGCGGTGCATCAAAACGCACCTGCCTCTGCAGCGCGTGATTTGCCTGGCAGTGCACCCACACAACGGCAGCGCCGCCCTCGACGCCGGTGCATCGTCGTATCTGTTGAAGGACGCGCCGCGCGATCAGCTGCTGGCAGCCATCCGCGGCTCTGTCGAGTCCTGAGCCCTCGATTCGTGCAGCGCTCTGGTCGCTCTTGCTTTGACATTGGCGGGCGCGGCTGGTACCGTTCAGGTTGGATGGCTGTTTAGACAAGCCACGCTTCGCGGCAGGGCCCGCGGAATTTCCTGAGGAGGACGAATACCCATGCCGGCAGCTACCGCTACCCCGACCGCTAACATCATCCTGACCAAGGCCGCCGCCGATAAGGTGGCTGAGTTGCTGGACAAGGAAGGCCTGAAGGGCCAGAAAAACCTCCGCGTGTTTGTGCAGGGCGGCGGCTGCGCCGGGCTGTCCTACGGCATGGTATTCGACGAGGCCGACGATTTTGGCGGCGACATCATGGCTGAGAGCAACGGCGTGCAGGTGCTGCTGGATTCTATGAGCGCCAACTATCTCAGCGGCACTGAGATCGACTATGTGGATGGGCTCATGGGACAGGGGTTCACCTTTTCCAACCCCAATGCCAAGGGCGGCTGCGCCTGTGGGCACTCCTTCAGCACCGAAACCGCTGAGGTGAAGTCCGGCGGCTGCGCCTGCCACTGAGCGGGCAGCGCCAGCGGGCGACATCACCGGGCTGGTAAAAGAGGAGGCAGGTACGCCTGCCTCTTTTTTGTTGCGCGCAACAGGCGCCCTCCCCTGCCTGGTTGGCGTCACGCTGGCCGCGGCGTTCCTGCGGCTGTATCAGCTGCACACCTTCCCCGTGGGCTTCTACTTTGATGAGGCGGCCAACGTCACTGACCTGCGGCGCCTGGGCCTCGCCTACCACCCCCTGTACTTCACCGCCAACAACGGGCGCGAGCCGCTGTACTTCTACTGGGCAGTGTGGTTTGTTCGTGTGCTGGGCGATGCTCCGTTTTCGCTGCGCCTCGCATCGGCTTTCCTGGGTATCGCCACCATCCCGGCGGTGTACTTCTGTTTCAGCCAGCTGCTGGCCCAGCCCGAGGGGCGAGCACGCGCGCGCCGCGTCGCGCTGTTCGCGGCGGCCGGCTGCGCTGTTCTCTTCTTCCACGTGCTGTTCAGCCGTTTCGGCCTGCGCACCATCAGTCTGCCGCTGATGGAATGCCTGGCGTTCGGCTTCGCGGCGCGTGCGCTGCAAAGCCGGCGACCGCGCGACTTCGTGCTCGCTGGCGCGCTGCTGGGGCTGTGCCTGTACACCTACACGGCGGCCCGGCTGCTGGTGCCTGCCGTGCTGCTGTTCGCGTTGTACTGGCTGGCGGTTCGGCGACGGGTGCCCTCGCCCCGCGGGCTGGTGCTGCTCGCGGGCACGTGCATAGTGGTGGCGCTGCCATTAGGCGTGTACGCGCTGCGCCAGCCGTCCGAATTCTTCCAGCGCACCCAGGGCGTGGCTGTGCTGAATGGAAGCGAAGTGCTGGCCAATGTACGCGGCGTGGCGGCCATGTTCTTTCTCCGTGGCAGCATCAATGGCGCCAACAACATCGTGGGCCTGCCTCTGTTCGACTGGCCCATGCGGGTGGCGTTTCTGGTGGGGGTCATACTCCTGCTTGCGCGCCTCCGCCGGCCGGTGTACGTGTTCGTGCTCATCTGGCTGGCGAGCATTGCGCTGGCCTCCATCTTCAGCCCTGATGCGCCGTACTACGTCCGGCTCACCGGGCTCATCCCGCCGGCGGTGCTCGTGCCGGCGCTGGCCCTGGCGGAGCTGCCGGGCTGGTTGCGTGCGGCGGTGGCGGCCGCGGCGCGCCTACGGCCCTCGCTCGTCCGCAAGGGAGGGATTGGGGCTGGCGCGCGGCTGGGAAGGTTGATTGGGGTGTGGAGCGTGGGGCCCGCGGTGGGCGTGCTGCTGGCCAGCGGGGGCATCACCGTTCACCACTACTTCCAAGTGTGGGGGCCCTCCAACGATACCTACTTCTGGATGATGCAGGACAAGGTGGATGCTGCCAACAGCCTGGATCACGATGCGCAGCGGGGTGCGCATGTGTTCCTGGCGCCGCTGTTCGCGCAGGATTGGACGTTCCTTGCGCTCACGCACGGCCACGACGTGCAGAGCTTCAACGTCCAGAACTGCCTGGTGCTGCCCGCGCCGGGGATGACAGCCGTGTACGCCTTCCCCCCTTACGACGTCACCCAGCCGGATGCACTGCTGGCGCGGCTGCGATCACCCGCTGCCGAGCAGCCGGTGCTGAATGCACTCGAGCAGCCGGTGTTGATTGAGGTTCGTTTGCCCGCGGACCGATCCGCTGCGCGGCAGGTGCCGCTCGGCATCTTCGGCGGGAGCATCGGCCTGGCGGCGGTGCATGGGCTGCCGGCGGGGCCGGTGGCGCGCGGGTCCGCGCTGCACCTCACGCTGGTGTGGCGCAGCCTCGCCCCGGTGGCGAAGGCATACACCATCTTTCTCCACGCGGATAACACCGGCCGCCCGGTACGCTTGCAGCACGATGGTCCGCCCTGCGGCGGCACCTTCCCCACCAGCACCTGGCGCCCGGGCGACGAAGTGTTCGATCCTCATACTCTGGCCATCCCGGCCGGCGCGGTGCCGGGCCGTTACGTGCTCACCACTGGCCTGTACGCACAGCCCGGTCCGGTGAATCTGCCTCTCACCGGCAGCCGCGCTACCGAACTGCGGATCGGCGCCATCACGATCCACTAAGCTGCGCCTGGCTGGCAGCGCTGGGTAACTACGGCCCTCACCTTCGGCTCTCCCAGTCGGGAGAGGAACTGGGAGTCGACAGACCACGTCTTGACATGCAGCACAGTTGCCCTCCCACGCAGAGGGTGAATGATCAGCGGCGAGCGGGCTGCGCCTTCACTGTTGAGAGGTCGCGAGCGCGGCCTGGATGGCGGCGGCGAGCTGGGGGATCACCTGGGCCTGATTGTCCCAGTAATTGTGCGCGCGCAGGGCGCCGCTGGGGCTGTGCTGGGTGTTCGCGACTTGCCGATCACTCACGAGCACCGGGAACACAGCGCCCGCCTCGTTCACCGCTGAGCTGAAGAGCGTATCCCCTGGCTGGGGATCAGCCAGCGGCGCCACAGCGTCGCCCGGATGCCAGAGTGCCGGGCCCAACGGGTCGGCCACCGGATCCTGTGCATCCCACAGGTTGAGCCAGGGCAAGCCGAACACGGCCCCGGCCTCGCTGCCCCAGGAGAAGAGATCCACATACTTGCGCAGCGGGCTGCCGGCCGTGATCAGCAGGCGCACGTTGGCGCGCTCCCGCTCCGAGAAGTCGCGCAGCACGTCGTAGCCCACCACGGTGCCCTGGCTGTGGGTGTTCACGATCAACGCCGGCACATCCGCTCGCCGCGATAGGCGCAGCAGCGACCGGCGCACGAACGCCCGCAGCCGCTCGCGCAGTGAGTCGCGGCACACGTAGGCCGCGATGTCGTTCTCCAGCGCGCGCAGCACGCCCAGCAGGCCGTCGCTGGCCGCCCCTTCCGCTGGTTGCAGGTGCAGCCGCTCCAGCAGCCGCTGATGCGCGGCGCGCAGCTCGGGCCGCACCAGCAGGCTGCGCTGCTCGCCAGGGTTCTCGCTGGCTTCGCCGCCCGGATGCACCTGGGCCAGCACGTCTTTGAACAGCATCTCCAGCACGGTGGCCGGGCCGGCGTAGCGGTGCGCTTGCAGCAACGTTTGCCCGAGGAGCTGCATGGTGACGTCCGGCTGCGGGCCCAGCAGCTCCAGGCCGGAGTACACCAGCGCCACATGCGCCAGCTCGCCGTCCGCGCCTGCCAGGGGGCGATCCAGGCGTGCCAGCCCAAGCTCTTGCGAGCCGCCTGGCGGCGGCCAGTGGCTCTGCACGTAAACCGGCCCTCCGTGCGAGCCGCGTTCGGGGTCATCACCCAAGATGACGCCCAGCCTGGCCAGCTCGTCGCGCGCGGCGCCGTGGAGTGCGTCCGCGTAGCCGGCCTGCTGGTTGGCGTCGTCCGCTGCTTGCTCGAAGCCGATGCCGTGGATGGTCACGATGCATCCCACGGTCATGCTGCCCTCCTCTTGCGCGCGCTTGCTTGAACGTCAGCATACGGGAGGTTCCACCAAACCGTAAAGCTTGACGCCACGCTGGCAGCAACCGAGCTTGCGACGGAGGCTGAAGCCACAAGCCAAAGTACAATGGCCTGAATGGAAGCGCTGAAGACGGATTGGGCTGCGCTGGAGCAGCGATACTACATGCGAACGTTCACTCGCCAGCCGGTGGTATTCGAGCGGGGCGAGGGCTGCTACGTGTACGACGATGCCGGCAAGCCCTATCTGGACCTGGTGGCGGGCATCGCGGTGAACATTCTGGGGCACGCGCATCCGGTGCTGGTGGAAGCCATCGCCAACCAGGCCAAGCGGCTCATTCACGCCTCCAGCCTGTATTACACGGAGCCGCAGCTCGAGTTGGCGCAGTGGCTCATCGAGCGCTCGCCGGCAGATCGCATCTTTTTCACCAACAGCGGCGCCGAGGCGAATGAGGGCGCCATCAAGATCGCCCGCAAGTACGGCCGGCAGCAGCGCAACGGCGCCTTCGAGATCATCACCATCCTCAACTCGTTCCACGGCCGCACGCTGGCCACGCTCGCGGCAACCGGCCAACCGCACTACCACGAGCCCTTCCTGCCCATGCCGGAGGGCTTCCGCCACGTACCATTCAACGACTTTGGCGCCCTGGAGCAGGCGGTATCGTCCAAAACGGCGGCCATCATGCTGGAGGCGGTGCAGGGCGAATCCGGCGTGCACCCGCACTCGGAGGAGTATCTCAAGGCGGTGCGCGCACTGTGCGACCGCGAGAACATCCTGCTGATCTGTGATGAGGTGCAGTGCGGGCTGGGGCGCACTGGCACCTTCTACGGCTTCGAGCGCTACGGCATCGAGCCGGACGTTATCACGCTGGCCAAGGGGCTGGCTGGCGGCCTGCCCATCGGCGCGTTCCTGGCCAAGGAGCGCGCGGCCGTGCTCACCGCGGGCGACCACGGCTCAACCATGGGCGGCAACCCCGTGTGCTGCGCGGCGGGTGTGGCGACCATGAACTACCTTGAGGAGCACCACCTGGCCGAGAACGCCGCGCGCATGGGCGAGGCCTTCGCTGCCGAGCTGTCCAACCTGCGGGAAACCTACCCTGGCATCACCGACATCCGCACGGTGGGACTGATGGTCGCCTTCGATACGAAGGAGCCCATTGCTCGCGAAACGGTGCTGGAAGGCCTGAAGCGCGGCGTGGTCATCAACGCCACCGGCCCCAACACCATCCGCATGGTGCCGCCGCTCATCCTCACCGCGGCCGAGGTGGAGAAGGGCGTTGGCCTCATTGCCGACAGCCTCAAGGCCGTGGGTGGCTGATCGCGTCGTCCTGGCCTACTCCGGCGGGCTCGATACCTCCGTTGCCATCAAGTGGATTCACGACCAGTACGGGCTGGATGTTGTAGCGCTCACCATCGACTTGGGCGCCAACGACCGCGACCTGCAAACGGTGCGTGAGCGAGCACTGAAGATTGGCGCGGTGGATGCCACCGTGGTGGATGCACAGCAGCTTTTTGTGGATCACTTCGTGTGGCCGGCGCTGCAGGCGGGCGCGCTGTATGAAGGGGTGTACCCGCTGGCCACGGCGCTGGCCCGCCCGCTGATCGCCTACCTGCTGGTGAAGGAGGCCGAGAAGCACGGCGCCAAGGCCGTGGCGCATGGCTGCACCGGCAAGGGCAACGACCAGGTGCGCTTCGACGTGTCTGTCCAGGCGCTCAATCCCAGCCTGCGCGTGATTGCGCCCATCCGCGAGTGGAGCATGAACCGCGAGGACGAGATCGAGTACGCAGCCAAACACGACATCCCCATTCCCGCCACGAAGGAGAGCCCGTACAGCACGGACCAGAATCTGTGGGGCCGGAGCATCGAGGGTGGTCTGCTGGAGGACCCGTGGCAGGAGCCGCCGGAAGAGGTGTACGACTGGACAGTGAGCGAGGCCGAGGCCCCGGCGCACCCGCGCTACCTGGAGCTCGAGTTCGAGAAAGGGAAGCCGGTGGCGCTGGATGGCGAACGGTTGGAGGGGCCAGAGCTCATCTCCCGCGTGAGTGCCCTCGCCGGTGCGCATGGCATTGGCCGCATCGACCACGTGGAGAACCGGCTGGTAGGCATCAAGTCGCGCGAGGTCTACGAGGCGCCGGCGGCCGTGGTGCTGCACCAGGCGCACCAGGCTCTGGAAGGCCTCACCATGACGCGTGACGCGGCCCACTACAAGGCGGCGAACATTTCACCCGAATACGCCCGGCTGGTGTACAACGGCCTGTGGTTCTCGGAGCTGCACAAGTTCCTCGCAGCGTTCGTCGCCGCCTCGCAGGAGTGCGTGAGCGGCACGGTTCGCTTGCGCCTCTCCCGCGGCACCAGCACGGTGGTGGGCCGCCAGTCCGCCCTCTCGCTGTACAGTGAAGCGCAGGCGACCTACGGCCGCGGTGACCAGTTCGACCATACCGCCGCCGAAGGTTTCATCAAGCTCTACGGCTTGCCGCTGCGCACCCAGTCCGAAGTGCAGCGCCTGGGCCGCGGCCTACCCGCCCTGGAGCTGCCGCCCGGCTAGCAGTAGCAACCCCAGCACCAAAGGCGGCTGCCCTGGCGTGGCCGAGAGGCTGGCGCCATGCGGATGACCGATCCACACCGTGGGTGACCGGCAGGGATCACACGACGGTTGGGCAGTTTCAGCGGGGGTAGTTGTCGGGGTAGCCAGGAGGGTTCGTGTCGGGCGAGGGCAGGCGGCCGTATGTTTCGGTGAGCTCGCGCAGGCGATGCGCCAGCTCGGCGGTGAGGGCATTCGCCGGGAGGCGCCAGGCCCAGTTGCCGCTGGCCTGGCCGGGGCTGTTGAGGCGGGCCGTGTCACCCAGGGAGAGCAGGTCCTGCATGGGGATGATGGCCGTATCGGCGACGGAGGCTTCGGCCAGGCGGATGAGCGCCCAGGATATGTCGGACCCATCGTTTCCCAGGTAGGTGCGCAGGCTGTGGCGCAGAACCTCCGGCGCCGCCTCGTACCAGCCGAGCGTCGTCTGGTTGTCGTGCGTGCCGGTGTAGATGACGCGGGTGGGCTGCGCGTTGTGCGGCAGGTAGGGGTTCTGAGGCGTGTCGCCGAAGGCGAACTGCAGCACGCTCATGCCGGGGTAGCCGAGCTCGTCCCGCAGGGCGGTGACATCCGGCGTGATGAGGCCGAGGTCCTCCACCACGATGGGCAGCGTGCCCAGCTGACCGCTCAGCGCGCGGAACAGCTCTACGCCCGGGCCGCGCTGCCACTGGCCGCGCTCGGCGGTGCGCTCGGAGGCTGGCACGGCCCAGTAGGCTGCCAGGCCCCGGAAGTGATCGATGCGCACGAGGTCCACCAGGTCCAGCATGCGCCGCAACCGGTCCCGCCACCAGGCGTAGCCATCGCGCGCCATAACGTCCCAGCGGTAGAGTGGGTTGCCCCAGCGCTGGCCAGTGGCGCTGAACAGGTCCGGCGGCACGCCGGCCACGGCCGTGGCCTTGCCCGCGGCATCGAGCTGGAACAGTTCCGGGTGCGCACGCACGTCAACGCTGCCTTCAGCCACAAAAATCGGCACATCCCCCAGAATGCGGATGCCGTGCTCGTTGGCGTAGCGCCTGAGCGCCTGCCATTGGCGCTCGAAGAGGAACTGCACGAAGCGCTCCTCTTCCGGATCCGCGCCCTGCTCGGCCCGCACACGCGCGAAGTCGTCCAGCCAGTAGGCCGCGGCCATGCAGAAGGCGTGGTACTCGCCTGCCGGCTGAAAGCGCTCGAAGGCGCGGGCCAGTGCCTGGGTCTTGAAGTGCTGCACCGCCGGCAGATCCATCGAACCGCCGTTGGAGGCCCCCTCCAGGCCGGCGCCATCAAGCAGGCCCTCGGCCACCAGCCCATCCAGCGAGATGATCCAGGGGCTGCCGGCAAAGGCCGAGCGGGAGGCATAGGGCGAGCCCCCGAAGCCGGGCGGACCCAGCGGCAGCACCTGCCACACGCACTGGCCGGCTTCGACCAGCCAATCCACAAAGCGGTACGCGGCCTCGCCCAGATCCCCAATGCCGTGCCCGCCGGGCAGGGAGGTGACGTGCAGCAGCACGCCGCTGCCTCGGCGCCGTGAGGCTGGCATCGGTGCCCCGGTTACTGCACTCGGACCAGGGTTTTGGCGCCCTGCCACAGCTCTTCCAGCCGGTAGAACTGGCGCTCCTGCGGCTTGAACACGTGGCAGATCACGTCGCCGTAGTCCGCCAGCACCCAGCCGGAGTCGTGCTCCCCATCGGTGCGCCGGGGGCGTGCGCCACGCTGGCGGAGGTCATCCTCTATGCCTTCGAGCACCGCCTGCATCTGGCGCTCGGTGCCGGCCGTGCAGATCACGAAGTAGTCGGCCAGGGAGGTGAGGCTCTGCACATCCAGCAGGACAATGTCCTCCGCCTTCTTGCTGGCCGCGGCGTCGAGCGCGGCGCGGGCCACGGTCAGGCCGTCGGTCATGGCCATGCCCTCAGCATCCGCCGGCGCGGAGCGAGGCGACGAGCCGCCGCGTTCACGGGTAGGCCTGCTGCGTGGTTTGCTGGCCGGAGCTGCCAGTGGCCGGCGTCGGGACGAGTGAATTGCCAAATAGGCCGATCAGCGTGGCAATGAGCAGCGCCAGCAGGGGGAGGATGGCCGCCCACTTGCCGTAACGGCCCAGACGCCGGGGAGCGGCGGCAGGACCAGGGCGTTTGGCTTTACTTCGGGTTCGGGGCATCCACTCTCGTTCCAGTGAACTATAGAGCAGCGGCGCCGGTGCCACAATTGGCACTGTTGGAATCGTTGAAGCCAGTCGAAGGGATCGACCCGAAAAGGACGGCTGCCTGCGTCGTTTCCGAGCTCGGAACCATGGACTATGCGCAGGCGTACGCATTGCAGCTACGGCTGAACAAGCAGCGCGCCCGTGGTGAGATTGACGATCAGCTGCTGCTGTTGGAGCATCCTCACGTGTTCACGCTGGGCCGGCGAGGCCGCACCGAGAACGTGCTTTCGACCGACGAGCAGATCGTCGCGGCGGGTGCCACCGTCTACCAGAGCGATCGCGGTGGCGATGTGACCTATCACGGCCCCGGCCAGCTGGTGGCGTATCCCATCCTCTACCTGCCGGAGGGCCAGCGCGACGTGCCCCGCTACGTGCGCCTGCTCGAGGAAACGGTGATTCGCCTGCTGGCGGAGCTCGGGGTGCGCGCGGGCCGGGAGCCGGCCTTCCCGGGCGTGTGGGTTGGTGAAGAGAAGATCTGCGCCGTGGGCGTGAAAATCAGCGAGTGGGTCACCATGCATGGCCTGGCGCTGAATGTGACCACGGACATGGCCTACTTTGGGCACATCGTCCCCTGCGGCATCGTGGGCAAAGGGGTAACGTCGCTGGAACGGCTGCTGCCGGCGCCGCCCAGCATGGCACTGGTTCGCGCGCGCGTTGCCGCGCACTTCGGCGCCGTGTTCGCGCGGCAGATGCGCTTCGCGGCCATGCCGGCGGAGCCGGCCGCTGGCCTGCGCCCCTAATTTCTAACTCAGTGCATACCAGCCGTTGCCCTTGGTGGCCTCCTTGCCCACATGGGCAAGCGAGCCCCAGAGCAGGTAGGGCAGCGCGGAGGACACATCGCCGCGCAGGGTAGCCGAGCCGGTGAACCCGCTGAGGGGCACCGCCTGGTGCTGCCGCGTGGAGTAGCCGCGCACTTCCTGCCAGGCCGTGTGATTGTCGGCCACCTCCAGGCGAGCCGCCAGATCGTCCGCGTCGAATGGGAACGCGGTCCCACTGGCCGCGCCGTTGGCTTCTGAGCCCGGGCCTGCCACCTCCGACCCCGCGCTTTCAGCCAGGGCTCGTGCTGACTCCGGCGTTCCGTAGCGCCGTTCCAACGCTGCCAGCCGCTCCCGCAGGCGCCGCAGGAACGGCATGAGCTCGAACCGGCGCACCAGCTCGCCGCGCGCCACCAGCCGGGTAGGCGTACGAAACCGCAGAGTCACCTCGCCGCTCGCGCCCAGCCATGAGGCGGCGGCCAGCACAGCCGGCCACTCCACCCGCTGCGCCGGCGAATGGAAGAGGGGACTGTGCGGCAGCTCGCCAGCGGGCGCCGCGAACAGCGTTTCAATCTCACGGCCGGAGATGTCGGCCAGCGCCACGCGGCGCACCGCCAGCTGCCCCCGAGTCCACAGCCCGCCCACCTGGTAGCGGCGGCCCAGGCCATCGTGCGCGAGGTCGTTCAGCGCCAGCACCACATAGGGCAGCAGCCGCGTCGCGGAGCCGAACACCGTGACGCCGAACTCCAGGTCCGCGCCGGCGGTGTAGGTGGTGAGGTCATCCAACGGCGGATCCACCACCAGCGGCCGCGGCGGGTCCGTGCCCCGCTCCCACTCCGGATCCACCGTCGCCACCAGCGCCGAGATGGGGCACACCGGCACCAGCTCACAGGGATGGCACGAGCTGAGCTCGAGCCGCACGCAGGAGCGCTTCCGCAGCGCATGAAAGAGGGCACCGCGCAAGGCACTCCCCTTGTGCTCGTTGAGGACGACGGGATGAGTCACCCGCGCGGTGACGCGCAGCGGGATGGCGGTTAGGGAGAGTGGAGTCGGATGAATGGCGTGAGCAGGCAGCCGGAATGCTCGCTGGTCCTCGCGATTAACATCAGGCCGACCTGTGTAAATCACAGTTGCAACCCAAGCTCCTCGCTGTACGGCACATTCGCTAGGCGAGGCAAGTCTCCTTTCGGCTCAACGGCGAGCCCTTTTCTGCGCAGCTGCTGCCACTGATACCACTGAATTCCGACCAGAAGGCTGTTTGCTTCAATGATCTCTTCGTTGTTGAGGTTCGCCTGGTAGCCCTCAACCAGACTCGTAGGCAAAACCTCCACAGAGTCGAACATCTCGAAGAATTCGTCGCGCAAATCGGGATCAGACTGGAAAGGCGCGAGGGCATTCAGCATTGCATGAGTGAGCTTCAAAGCTCGCTCATAGTCAGCTCGGATGGTGCCCAAAATGTCGTCGGTATACTGCAGATCGAGCCAGCTGCCCAACTGGCCTTCGTCCACGTCCTGGCCGTTATGAGCCCGCAGAACTTCGACCGACTGCTGTACGAGCTCCTCTCGATAGACCCCGGTATCAGTAGGCAAGGTGAATACGTGGACATCGACAATACCG
>JBOGTU010000162.1:0-20735 GCA_050695655.1 Chloroflexota bacterium
ACATAGGCCTCGCCCGCCGGCGGGCGGATACCCTCGGTGTACAGCTTGAAGTGGTGGATCAGCGCCTCCATGGAGCGCCCGATCTCCTCCCGGGGTGGCGGCATGACCTTGCGGTCCGACGTTCGCACCGGGCCGCCCGGCAGCAGGTTGAGCGCCTGTTGGCAGATGCCGATGCTCTGCCGCAGCTCCGCTACCCGCACTCGGTAGCGGTCGTAGCAGTCGCCGTGCTGGCCGGTGGGCACGTCGAACGTGAATTTCTCGTACATGCTGTACGGGTTCGCCTTACGCAGGTCGAACTTCACCCCCGAAGCCCGCAGCATCGGCCCGCTGACACCCATGTCCAGCGCATCTTCCGCCTTCAGCACGCCCACCCCCACCGTGCGCTGTTTGAACAGCGGGTTGCCTGTGAGCAACGCTTCGTAGTCGTCCACGCAGCCGGGCAGGTGCTCCAGAAACGCGGCCACTCCATCCAGCCAGTGCTGGCTGAAGTCCGCGAACAACCCCCCGGGGCGGATGAAGCTGGTCATCATCCGCGCACCCGAAAGCTCCTCGAACAGATCGAGTAGCGCTTCTCGTTCGCGAAACGTATAAAGGAAGGCCGACGTCGCGCCCAGGTCCAGGCCGGTCGTGCCGATCCACACCAGGTGTGAGTTGATCCGCGTGAGCTCAGCCAGGAGCACACGACCGATCTGTGCACGTTCCGGCACGTCGCAGCCGCACAGCTGCTCTACGGCCAGCGAGTAGGCCAGGTTGTTACCCAGAGGGTTCAAGTAGTCGAGCCGGTCCGTCATGGTGAGCGCCTGCAGGTAGGTGCGGTGCTCACAGTTCTTCTCGATACCGGTGTGCAGGTAGCCGATGACCGGCTGGCACTTCACCACGATCTCGCCATCCAGGAGCAGCTCCACCCGCAGCACGCCGTGTGTGGAGGGGTGCTGCGGTCCAAGGTTCACGTGCAGCAACTCCGGCCGGTCCGACGTCAGCAGGTTGGCGCTGCGCGTCTCAATCGCCACGCGGCGCCCTCCGCATGGTGAAGTCCACTTCAATGCTGCCCAGGGGCTCGTCGCGCCGCAGGGGATGGCCCACCCAATCGTCAGGCATGAGGATGCGCCGGGGCAGTGGGTGCCCGGAGAACTCCACGCCGAACATGTCGTACACCTCGCGCTCGTAGGCGTTGGCGCCGGCGAACACGCCGCACGCGGATGGTGCCTGGCCGCTGGTGCGGGCCTTCACGCGCTGCCACTCGTGCTTGTCCATCGAATACAGCAGGTAGTTCAGCTCAAAGCGCTCGACCTGCCCGGGATCATCAATCGCGGTGATGTCCACCAGGCGCCGGTACCCCTCATCTTTGAGGCGCTGCAGGGTAGCCGGCAGCTCTGCCGTTGGCACATTCACCGCGCCGCCGCACCCTCCTTGATGCGCCGCTGAAGCTTGAGGATGCCGTCGATCAGCGCCTCAGGGCGCGGCGGGCAGCCCGGGACGTAGACATCCACTGGGACCAGCCGATCCACACCCTGCACCACGGCGTAGTTGTTGAAAATGCCGCCGCAGGCCGCGCAGTCGCCCATGGCGATCACCCACTTGGGGTCTGGCATCTGGTCGTACAACTGCTTCAGGACTGGCGCCATCTTCTGAGACACGCGGCCGGAGACGATCATCAGATCGGCCTGGCGGGGGCTGGGCCGGAACAACTCCGCCCCAAAGCGCGCCACGTCATAGCGCGAGGCCGACGTTGCCATCATCTCAATGGCGCAGCAAGCCAGCCCGAACATCACCGGCCACAGCGACTTCTCGCGGCTCCACTCCGCGAGCCGGCCCAGGATGAAGCCGGCGGCGCCATCCTTGCCCTGTGCCGGCCGCGGCTCCAGAATCGGCAGAGTGCCCGTTACTTCCACTGCAGCGCCCCCCGCGCACGGGCGTAGGTGTAGCCCACGCCCAGCACGATGAAGAAGCTGATGACGGCCGCGATGCCCTCCCAGCGCAACGTGCGCATGAGCACAGCCCAGGGATAGAGGAACACGCCCTCCACGTCAAACACCAGGAAGAGCATGGCCACCAGCGCAAACCGCACCGGCCAGCGGTTCTCCGTGGGGGTAGGTTCCGACACGCCGCACTCGTAGGGCTCGAGCTTCACAGCGTTGGGGTGGCGCGGCGACAACCGGCCTGAAATGAAGATCAGCATCAGGGCCAGCAGGCCCGCCAGACCCAGGTAAATCGGCAGCGCGTGTGCGTTCGGAATGAGAGACCTCGTTGTCCCAGGAGTCACTTTCGAGTGTATCAGAGCAGCCGGTTCCAAACTGCCAGGCGGTGTTGGACTCCAGCCGTGAACATCAAGCTGCCGGGCAGTTTGTCGATAACATAGGCAGAGGAGCGAAGCTGAGCGTTGACTGAGCGTCTACCTCCGGAGAGCGAGCGCCGGCCCTCCAGGCGCGTCCTGGTGGCCGACGACGATGCCGCCATCCGTGACCTGCTGAAGATTTTCCTTGGCGAGCGCGGCTATGACGTGCTGGAAGCCGACAGCGCTGACGAGGCCGAGCGGCTGGTAGAAGCCCAGCAGCCGGACCTGCTGCTGGTGGACATTCGCCTGCCGGATGCGAGCGGCCTGGACCTGGTGAAGAAAGTGGCGACCGCCTCAGCACGCCTTGGGGCAATCCTGATGACGGCTTACGGCAGCGCCAACGTAGCCATCCAGGCCATGCAGCTCGGCGCCTTTGACTATGTGACCAAGCCCTTCGAGCTGGCCGGCGTGCTCATGACCGTGGAGCGCTACTTCGAGCACAGGGACCTGGTGGCCGAGGTGGAGGCGCTGCGCACCGACCTTGCCGGCCGCGACCCGCTGGAGCGCATCGTGGGCAACAGCGCCCGCATGCTGGACGTGTACAAGACCATTGGTCGCGTGGCCGCGTCCGAAGCCACGGTGCTGGTGTGGGGCGAGACGGGCACGGGCAAGGAGCTGGTGGCGGATGCCATTCACCAGCACTCCGCCCGGCGCGACGGGCCGCTCATCAAGGTGAATTGCGCGGCGCTGCCGGAGGGCCTGCTGGAGAGCGAGCTGTTTGGGCACGAGCGCGGCAGCTTCACCGGGGCCATGAGTCAGCGCCGCGGGCGCTTCGAGCTGGCCAACCACGGCACCATCTTCTTGGACGAGATCGGCGAGCTCACCCTCTCTACGCAGCGCAAGCTGCTGCGCGTGCTGCAGGAGCGCGAGTTCGAGCGCGTAGGCAGCTCCACCCCGGTGAAGGTGGATGTGCGGGTGATCGCCGCCACCAATAAAGATCTGCGGCACGAGGTGCAGCACGCCCGCTTCCGCGAGGACCTCTACTACCGCCTGAACGTCATCTCCATCGAGCTGCCGCCACTGCGGGAGCGCAGGGATGATATCCCCGCGCTGGTAGCGCACTTTGTGGAGAAGCACCGCTGGGATCCCGTGGCCCCGCCGTCGCAGGTGTCGGCCGAGGCTATGGCTCGCCTGCTGGCGCACGACTGGCCGGGCAACGTGCGGGAGCTGGAAAACACGGTCGAACGCGCGATTGTAACCGCCCAGGGCGGCCCCGTGGGGCCGGACGAGCTGAGCTTCACCCCCGCGGGCGAGCGCCGCACGGTGGACATCACCGAGTGGCTGCGCAAGGGCGTGTCTCACCACGACATCCTGGCCGAGGTGGAGCGGCACGTGCTGGAGCAAGCGCTCGAGTTTGCCGACGGCGACCACCGCCGTGCCGCCACAGCGCTCAGCTTGCCCCGCCGCGAATTCGACCGCCTGCTGAATGCGCTGAAGAGCGCAGGCTGACGCCAGCGCCTGCCACGGCAGCCAGCCCTCTCGCTGAGCCACACGAAGGCCAGCGCTCGGCAAAAGCTACTTCAGCGCGCTTTCGATCCGCTCCAGGAGGTCCGTGAGGGCGAAGGGCTTGGCCACGCAGTCCGTGATGCCATAGGTGACTCGGTTGGCCTGGTCATCCACAAACTGCTGGTCTGCCGTCACCAGTATCACGGGCAAGTCTCGTAGGTCGGCGTCATCGCGGAGAAGCTTCAGCTCGTCCAGCCCGCCCACCTCGGGCATCATCAAATCCAGCAGCACCAGGTCGGGGTGGGTAGCCTTCACGTGAGCATAGGCCTGCTGCCCTTCGGTAAGGCCCTCCACCTGGTGGCCGGCATCCTTCAGCAACTCGGACATCAGCTCCACCAGGTCTTCGTCATCGTCGACGATCAGAATGCGGCTCACAGAATGCTCTAGGCTGCGCCATACGCGGGGCCGGCGCCGGGCGTGCAGTGGGCCGGGCCCGTGCGCAGCCGCGAGGGGAGGATGCTCAGCGCCTCGCGATACTTGGCCACGGTGCGTCGAGCCAGGAAAAAGCCCTGCCGCTCCAGCCGCTGGGCAATGTCCTGGTCGCTCAGCGGCGTACGCGGATTCTCCTCGTGCACGATCTCCCGAATAGCCACCTTGGCGGCGGCGGAGCCATCGAAGAAGTCATCAAAACTCACCACCTGGCGGTTGGGCAGCTGGATGAACTTGTTGGCCGTGGCCCGACTGATGGTTGACTCGTGCAGTCCCACCATCATGGCCACCTCCGCGCGGGTGAGCGGCTTCAGGTGGGCAGGGCCGTGCTCCAGATATTCCGCCTGGCACTCCGCCAGGCACTCGCCGATACGCCGCAACGTATTCCAGCGCAGCCGAATGCAGTCTATAAGAAAGCCCGCCTGGCTGGCGCAGCGACGCAGGAAGTCGCGATCCTCCGCCGAAATCCCGTGGCCGCTCTTGGCCAGGCGCACGTACGTTTCATTCCGTGTGAGCAGATAACGCTCCGCTTCCAGCACATCCACGTGAAGGCCACTCGCCGTGCGCCGGATGGCAACATCGGGCGCAACGAAGGCCGGCAGCTCACCGGCCGTGCGCTGATCTTCCCAGAAACTGTGCGCCGGGAAAGGTGTGAGGTTGCGCTTGATGAACGTCCAGGTCGCCAGCACGGCCTCCGTGCTGATGCTCAGGTGCCGCGCAATGACTTCAAAACGGTGCTCGCCCAGCTCGCTGAAGTGCTCGGTGAGAATGCGCCGCGCGTGCGCATCCACTTCGCCCAGCGATTCCAGGTGCTCCAGTTGAATGAGCAGGCACTCTCGGACGTCTCGCCCACCGATGCCCGGCGGATCCAGCCGCTGCAGCGCGGCCACCACTGCCGCGGCGCGCTCCAGGCTCACACCGCACGCCGCCGCTATCTCCTCATCCGAGGCCGGCAGGTAGCCGCGGCTGTCCAGGCTGCCCACCACGAACTCCGCCGCCGCCGCGTCTTCCCAGGGCAGCACCTGCTGCAGCTCGTGCAGGAGATAATCCGCCAGGCTCACGCGCGAAGCCACACGCGCCATGGGGTCATAGTCGGAAGCATCCACCGGCTGGCGGGCCGCGCCTACGTCCGCGTAGGACGTGGCTTCGTCATCGTCATCCTCTCCGGCGCGGTCTTCGTCCCGCACCAACGTCGCCGCGCACTCCGGGCAAGCACCATCCTGCATGGCGGCGCCGCAGCGCGGGCATGCGGCCTGCTCCTCCAGCTCGAGCAAGGGATTCTCCGAAACCGTTTGGCGGATCGAAAGGGCCAGCTCCTCGGATGAGAGCTGGAGGATGTTGAGTGAGGTGACCATGTTGGCTGAGATGGCGGCCGTCTGCTGCTGAAAGGCAGTTTGGGTCAGCTCCATCGCCATATCAGGGCACCTCCGCGAGACACCAGGGGGGCCGACAAGCAAAAACCATGCCGGGCCGCTTTAAGCAAGAAGTGTGCCACAAGTTCAACCGTCGCAACGTCACATCGCGCTGTGACGGTTGGCATAGCGGCGGCGGCGCGGGCGGAGTATCACTAAGGAGTCACCTCGGCGCACTTCACTGGGAAACAGTCCAGATAGGGACGCCGGGCCAGGACATCTTTCCTAGCGCTTGAGTGAAAGCAGCACATTTGCCATCGCGGGCGCGCTGGAATGGATATGGACTGGCTCCGCTCCGCCGGCCGGAGCGCGCCGACCGGCAGAGGGAAAGGAACACGCTGCTGCACGACTTGCTCGGGCCCGGCGAACCGGCCGCCCTGCCGGGGCGCCGTTGGCCCGCCACCTGGCGGTACGCCGCCATCGCTGGCCTGTTCATGCTGGCGAGCGTGGCCTGCTGGCTGGGTTGGCCCGCTGCCGGCATACCCTCGCAGAATCGCGAGGTGCTGCTGGCGTTGGTCGCCGCGGCGGCGCTGGCGGAGTCGCTGACGCTGGACTTTCCGGATCGCAAGAACCTGTCCGTGGGCTACGTGTTCCCCTTCGTGGCGGCGGCGACCGTGGGGCCTGGCCTGGGCGTTGCCTGCGCGGGTGTAGCCGGCGGCATCTCAGCGCTGGCTTCTACGCGGCCGCGCGGGCTGTGGACCTTGCTCATTCGGCTGGCGCGAGGCCCTCGCCTCCTGCTGGCCACGGCCGCCGGGCTGCTGGCCCTGCGCCTGGCGTGGGGCGGGCCTGCCCTGACCCTCTCCCTCACCGGGGCCGAGAAGGCCCTGCTCTACGCCACCGTCTACAGCCTGGTTTCCTGGGGGCTGGCGCGTGGCCAGGCCTGGCTGGCGCCACGTGCCGCCGAAGATCCTGCGCCCGAGCTGCTCACCAACCTGCTGCTGGCCCCCCTGCCGCTGGCGCTGGCCACCATTTTCGCGCGCGCCGGGCAGCTGGGCCTCACCATCAGCGCGCTGGCCCTGGCACTGCTGCTCGTCGTGGTGCGCACTTATGTCAATCTGTCGACGCTCCACCGCGAGCTGAAAATCGCCTACCAGCGCCTCTCCAAGCAGGAAGAGGACCTGGAGCAGGCGCTCGACACGAACCGCGAGCTGACCCAGATTGTGAGCCACGACCTGCGCGGCCCGCTCACCAGCATCATGGGCTATGCGGACCTTTTGCGCGGCGTGCTGGAGCCTGCCTCCGCCGACGCCAAGGAGCACCGCTACCTGGATGCGTTGAGCAACAACGCCCGCCGCATGCTCAGCCTCACCGATCGCCTGCTTGATCTGCACCGCGTAGAGCAGCAAATAAGCCCACAGCTGACGGCGGTGGACGCCGCCGGCGTGGTGCGCGAGCTGGTGGAGATGCTGCAAGTGCAGGTCGACGCCAAGCCCATTGCCCTGCAGGTGGACATCCCTCCCCACGCGCAGCTGCGCAGCTCGGACTGGATGCTGCGCGAGATCGCGGAAAACTTGCTGACAAATGCCATCAAATACACGCCCTCCGGCGGGCAGATACGCGTCCGGCTGGAGCGCCAGCCGAACCAGGTGCTGTTTTCGGTTGAGGACACCGGCATCGGCATCCCCCCGGCCGACCAGGCGCGGCTGTTCAACAAGTTCTTTCGCGGCGGCTCGCGTGAGGTGCGCCAGGCGCAGGGCACCGGCCTGGGCCTAGCTTTGACCCGATCGATGGCAGAACGGTTGGGCGGCCACATCGAGGTGTGGAGCGAGGAGGGCCGCGGCTCGCGCTTCACCGTGCACCTCCCCGCGGAGGCGGAATCGTGCGTCAGCTAGCCGCCGCCTTCGGGCCCAAGCTGGCCGCGCTCGGCCTGGTGGTTGCCGGTCGGCTGCAGTTTGCCTTTTTGGCCTACGCCGCCGCCGGCCTGGTGACCTCGGCAACGGCCGTGGCGGTGCTCGTAGCCACGCCGGCCGGGCGCACCGTGGAGGAGAGCGTGGGTAGTAGCGTGCACATCGTCGCTCGCGCTGTGCCGCCAGTGTCGCAGGCGTTGCACCGTGTCATCCCAGCTATACCGCCGTTGGAAGTGGCCGCGGCGCCGATCGTGGCGCCAATTCCTCCCGCGCCTTCACCGTCGCGCACAGCCGCGCCGGCGACCGCTGTCCTCCGTCACTCAACCTCGGCCTCCATCGTCGTGGCGCCGATCAGCCGGCCCGCCAAGCAATCTCCCGTCGCCGGCAGCTCTGCTCCTGCCGCCAGCGCCACGGCAACGGCCGTGCCATTGAGCCCAACACCTCAACCTTCGCCGCAAGCCACTCCAGCGCCGATCCATGGTCGCGCTGAGGACCACCCCGGACGTGGACCCGTGAGCGACAGCGACCTGGGAAATGCCGCGAGCCACGCAGCGAAGCCTCCGCCGGCAGCGGCGTCAGCCAAACCGGGGAACAGTGGCGGCCACGCAAGCGACACTCAGGGCCAGGGATCCGCCAGGCCCAGCTCGCCTGCCTGCCTGCGACTCTCGCAGGCGCAACGTTGCATCTCGGGGCTGTCCGGCTTCGCGCTCACGAGCTCCAGCTTCAGCCTGCCCAAGCCCCGCGTACCCACGCCGCCTGCCATGCCTTCCCCACCTCGCATCAACGTCTTCATCCAGCGGGGCCAGCCTCACAGCGACGACGATCAGCAGCGCGGCAACCATAATCACGAGGTGCAGGTCACCGCCCCTTCGCCACCACAACCACCTCCTCCTCCGCACTTCGACCCGCCATATTTCGACCCGCCAGCGCCGCCACACATGCCCTCCTTTTCGTTCGGCCAGCACTGACACGGCCTTGCCAGGCGCCGGCCGGTGGGTGACAGCGCAAGCTCCGAAGTGAGCGGCATTCTGTCGTTTCCGCCTTCAGCGGACTCGGGTCACGCTACCGGACGCCGCGGCTCGGGGCTCGCCACTGGGCCGTACCGCCGCTGGGCGGCAAGACGCAGCCACTGCGCCCCGCTCTCAAGGCTCGGGCTGTTCACAACTTCAGCCTGGCCACGTGGCGGCGCACCGTCCAGCGCTCACGCCGCTGGCTTGAAGACCGCCGAGCCTAAGCGGGAGGGATGATCGTGGAGCACTTGCTGGAATTCATGATCCACGTTTCCATGAGCACGCAGTAGCTCGGCTTCTGCTCCAGCTCGTGCATGGCGCCGACCATGGGCATCCAGTTCAGCACTTCGTGCTCACCCGCATCGAGCAGCTGGTCCAGCGTGAGATCCCGCCAGCCCAGGTAGTTCCCGGACTGCAGATCTTCGAAGCGCTGACGATCCGACGGTATGTCCGGATACACCCAGTGGTTCTTCTCCGTGAGAAACGCGTGCGACCAGCTGGAGGTGCCCACCAGCACCGTGCGCCAGGGGCTTTGGTGCAGCGCCCGTGCCAGGGCCTGGCCCAGCTCGAACAACCGCCGCGGCGAGGGGGCGGGTGGGTCAGCTTCGGCGCTCTCGCCGCTGAAGAGGTGGTTCATCAGCCCGCGGTTGCGCACGATGTCGGACCCATAGGCATTCACGTGCACTGGAATGATGGGGTAGGGCCAACCGGCACGGTCGTAATCCAGATACAGCAGCGTGTTAGTGAAGGCGTGGCCCAGGCCCTGCTCTTTGGTGTGATGCAGGCTGTAGGCGTAGCTCATATCGTACCCGGCTGAGAGCGCGGCTTTGGTGATGAAGCGCGCCACCTCCACGTTGCCCGGGTACACAAACTCCTGCTCGCGCGGCTCGTTCCATACGTTCGGCTGAAAGTGATCGCCCCGGTTCCACACGTAGGGGTGCATGCGGAACTCCGGCATGATGTACACGCAGTAGGGCGTGATCAGGTCCTCGCGAAAGTTCTCGTACTGATCGTCACCGCAGATGATGACCGCGTCCGGCCGGAAGCTGTCAATGGCGGCGCGCAGCTTGCGGGCGCTTTCCACGAACTGCGCTCGGTGCCGGGTGGCGAAAGACGTGCCTTCATCCTCACCCCACTCGGCCCGCATGGCGGCCGGCCAGTTTTGGGGGTCCTTCAACTCCTGGGGCACCTGGCCGCTCTTGAGGATGCCCTTGATGCGCATGGCCATGTCGGCGTCGTCGTGCACATAGCCGGGAAAGTGGCTGATGCCAATACCGAGAATCTCACCCATGTTCATTCACCCGTCGGGCTTCGCCGTGATTTTTTGCTGTTGGGCACATTGTAGGCGCGAGGTGCGAACAGTGAACGGGTAAAGTCCGGCCGCCATTGAAGCTCCAGGGCTGGATCGCAGTGCTCAGGGGTGCCCAAGCAAGCTTCCTATGTGCTCCATAGGGCGCTGGTGGCGCGGCGGGCGCCTTCGCTCAGGGCGGCGAGCTTGGCCCACACGATCTCGGGATGGCCCACGCGGGGCCCGAGACCGCAGTCCGTGCCGGCGATGAGCTGCTCGCGACCTACCAGGCTGGCATAGCGCAGCAGGCGCTGCGCCACCAGGTCCGGATGCTCGATGATGTCCGTGGAGTGGCCTACCACGCCAGGCATCAGCAGTTTGCCTTTCGGCAGCTTCACATCCTCCCACACCATCCACTCGTGCTCGTGGCGGGGGTTGGCCGCCTCGATCGAGTAGCACTGGGCGTTGACGCGAAGGATGAGATCGACGATGTCACGCAGCGGGATGTCGCTCTGATGCGGGCCGTGTCCGCTGCCCCAGCACACATGCAGCCGAATCTGCTCCTGGGGCAGGCCTCGGAGCGCATGGTTCAGCGCCTCCACCCGCACGGCGGCGTAGCGGCGATAATCCTCCACACCCATCTCCGGAAGCATCTGCCAGCCGTCCGGCAGGTCGGGATCGTCGATCTGCAGCACCAAGCCGGCATCCGTCACGGCCTGGTACTCCTCGTGCATCGCGTCGGCAATCGCAAAAAGCAGCTCTTCGTCCGAGGCGTAGTGCTCGTTCCACATCCAGTGCTCGATCGTTCCGGGCGCGATAGCTGGCAGGTAGCCCTCCACTTCAGGGCCGTGAACCGAGAGGGCGGATTTGAGGTTGCGGATGTCCGCGGCGATGCCGGGGCCACCGCAGTATTCCAGCTGGCCCACGCAGAACATCTGCCGGCTCGCCGTCCGGAACACCATGGCGCCCTGGCTGGCGCCGAAGAAGCCGGGAAACGCCTGCTGATCGCGCGCATTCACATCACGCGGGGCTGGGCCGCGGCCAGGCTCGTAGGGCCGTTCCTCCAGCCCGCGCAACCGCTCCCGTGCGTAGCCGGAGAAGCCGCTGAGCTTGCTCAGCTCGCCATCATTCACTTCGGTCAGGCCGCTCTCCACCTGCCGCTGCACCACCTGCGCCACCGCGGCGGGCAAGCGCTCGTTGAAGCGGGCCATGTCGCCCCCGTCCACCGTCTGCTGCAGCTCCGCCGGGCGAGGCAGTGAGCCGGCGTGAACGGCGGCGATGCGGTTCAAGTTCAGGCGCATGGACGTATCTCCTGAGGATCAAGGGCTTGTAAGCGTCGTGCAACCGGAGGCCTCATCTGAGCACGGACGGACCAGCACACCATTATGCGGCATGCACCGCCAACGCTGGTCGCTCGCAGCGGGCAGCCAGCTATACTCGTCAACATGAATCAGCCTTGTCCGACGCGGCGCCGCGCACCGGCGAGCGGCGGGCGAGTGGTTCAGGTGTCGCTGGCGAGCGAGATGCTGCTGCGAGACGCTATGGCGCGGGGCATCGCGGAGGTGGACTGCGCCAAGTTCCCCGGCTGCGACACGCGCGCGCAGGAAGCCAGCCTCACGCTGATCCGCACCTACGGCACGCTCAACGTCCTGATCGACGACTTCCTGGCTGGCTTCGGCCTCTCCCGCGCGCGCCTGCACACGCTGGCCTTCCTCAACAACTCACCTGATGGTGAAATGCGCATGACGGACATTGGTCGCTGGTTGCACGTGACTAAGGCCTACGTCACCAACCTCATCGATGGGCTGGAGCCCGAAGGGCTTGTGGAGCGCGTGCCCAGCCCGCGCGACCGGCGCGCCGTGGTCACGCGCATCACGCCAGCCGGCCGCACGCGACTGCACGATGTGCTGCCCAGCCATCTCAACCGGCTGACCGACCTGTGGGCCGGCCTGACCGAGGATGAACTGCAGATACTCGTGCACCTGCTGGCCAAAGCGCGGATCGAGCTGATCGCCGCCTCGGGCAGCGATGCTGGGGAAACGCTGCCGGTTTAGGCGAAGGCGAAGGTGAGGGCCGGATGGCTCAAGGTTCGCGGGCGCCAGGGGTAAGTGACGGGCAACACTCCTGCTCGCAGGGCTCAAGCCGCGCCTCAGGTGAGAGACGTTCGCTCTCACCTCGCCTCTCCCAGCCGGGAGACGAACAGATTTGAGTCGCCTGTTGGCTCCCTTCCCTGATTGGACGCTGGAACGCTCTCTCCCGGCTACTTGGGCCCCGAGCCGTCGGCGCTCTGTTCTTCTCCCGACTGGGAGAGCCTTACATGTCGTGTTGCGACACCACCGTTCGATGAAAATGGGACGGCAGCCCTGGTGCGTGAGGAAGGTCGTCTGACCACTTTCATAGCAGTCAGTCATGCCCCTGATGGGACACCACTCAGGGGATGAAAATAGGGGAGGACCGGTTGGCGGAAGAGGTCGGGACAATACGGTGCCGTGAGCCGCGGAAGCAGTCTGACCCGGGCGTATTTTTCAAGAGAGGGTTTGGAGTGAGGGCCGTGACCCGCGTGGGGAAGTTAGTACGCTCGCAAAAGTTGACTCACAGCGCACAAGTGGGTCGCCCTAAGCAGAGCTAGCGAACGCTCAGATGTCGACCAGCGTGCAAGCTTCGGCCAGGAGCGACAGCGCACGGATGTCGATGTCTACGAATACACGGTAAAACACCGCGACGATTCCTACGAAGAACAGGATCACTCCAACCAGCATGCCCAGGTCCAGCACGCGGCCGATTTCGCCCACGAAGAGGCCGAACACGCCCAACAACACAGCCGGCGCGGTGAATTCCCACTGGCGGGTGGAGCGCTTGTGATTGGCCCACTTCTCCAGCGCCAGCGTGGCGCCGGGTATGCGCATCTCGAGGTCCTCCAGGTAGGTGATGGCCAGCTCCAGGCGGCCCTCTTCATCGCGCCGGGTGTTGTGGATGAACTTCATCTCATCCAGCGCCTCCAGGGCGGATACCGCGCGCCGCACGGCTGTGCGGGAAACCGGGCGCAGTGTGCGTTGGTTGGGCTGCAGCGTAGGCAGGCGCGCTTGCCCATCGCCCTGCAGGCCCTGATCTGCCAGCGTTACTGCCATTGAGTGCCGCCCATTCTACTCCTCAAGCTCGCCTGCTGGCAAGCCCTGCCGTGCTTGACTTTCACGTCGCCAGCCGCGAAGCTGTGTGCAGGAGCGCACGCACACCAAATGAGCTTGGCCAACGGCCTCTCCCTGTTCCGGCTGGCCATTTCGCCGCTGCTGCTCCTCTTCTTCATTGAGAACACATGGGTCCGCGTCGCGGTGCTGATCCTCTTTATTTTCGGTGAGGTCAGCGATTTCCTTGACGGGCTGGTTGCCCGCCGCCAAAACCTCGTATCCGACTTCGGCAAGCTGATCGACCCCATGGCAGATGTCATCTTCCACCTCACCCTGTTCCTCATCTTCCTCTCGCTGGGCTTCGTGCCTGGGTGGATGGTGATTGTGCTGGTGTGGCGCGAAGTTGCCGTGTCATCGCTGCGGCTCATGGCCTCCACGGATCGGCGGCTGGTGATCGCCGCCGCGCGGCCGGGCAAGATCAAAGCCAACGTCCAGGCGCTGGTGACCTTGCTGATCATCATGTCCACCCTCGTGGCGCCGATCTCGGTCACGCAGACCATCGGCTGGTGGGGCACGCTGGCCGCGGTGGTCGCCTCGCTCTACTCCGGCGCCTTCTACTTCTTCGGCTACAGGGGTATTCTGGCGGCGGTCTATCAGCGCAGCCAGCCAGCGAACCTGCGCGTGCCCTGGCGCGATCCCGCCGAAAACGCTTCGTGACGGACGAAGCTCGCTGGCGCGAGCAAACCGCGGCGCCGTCGCTCCAACGGCTGCCTCAGCGCCGCGCCGCCTTCACGACAGACAGCGGCCTGCCCCTGCGAGACGTGTATCTGCCCGCGGATGCTGACCCGCCGGAGAAGCTGGGCTTCCCGGGCGAGTTCCCCTACACCCGCGGCGTGCAGCCCACAATGTATCGGGGCCGGCTGTGGACCATGCGCCAGTACGCCGGCTTCGGCAGCGCGCAGGATACGAACCAGCGCTTTAAGTACCTGCTGCAATCTGGCCAAACCGGCCTGAGTACCGCCTTCGACCTGCCCACCCAGTCCGGCTACGATTCGGACGCGCCGCTGGCCGAGGGCGAAGTGGGCAAGGTGGGGGTGGCGATCTCCAGCCTGCACGACATGGAAACGCTGCTGTCCGGCATCCCGCTGGACCAGGTGAGCACCTCCATGACCATCAACGCGCCGGCCGCCGTGCTCCTGGCCATGTACATCGTGACGGCCGAGCAGCAGGGCGTGGACCGCCGCCAGCTCAGCGGCACTGTGCAGAATGACGTGCTGAAGGAGTACATCGCCCGAGGGCTGTACATCTACCCGCCGGAGGCCAGCATGCGGCTGACGACCGACATCTTCGCCTTCTGCTCGCGCGAGGTGCCGCGCTGGAATACCATCAGCATCTCCGGTTACCACATCCGCGAGGCAGGCTCCACGGCCGTGCAGGAGCTGGCCTTCACCCTGGCCAACGCCATTGCCTACGTGCAGGCCGCCGTGGCCGCCGGGCTGGACGTGGATGACTTTGGCCCGCGCCTCTCCTTCTTCTGGAACGCCCAGATGGACTTGCTGGAGGAGGTCGCCAAGTTTCGCGCCGCGCGGCGCATGTGGGCGCACATCATGCGCGAGCGCTTTGGCGCCAAGCGGCCGGCAGCGCAGATGAGGCGCTTCCATGCGCAAACCGCCGGCGCCAGCCTCACCGCGCAGCAGCCGTTGAACAACATCGTGCGCACGGCGGTAGAGGCGCTGGCGGCGGTGCTGGGCGGTACGCAGTCCCTGCACACCAACTCGTATGACGAAGCGCTGGCGCTGCCTACGGAAGCCGCGGCGCGCATCGCCCTGCGCACGCAGCAGATCATCGCCGAGGAGAGCGGCATCGCGAGCACCATCGATCCGCTGGCCGGCTCCTACGCCGTCGAAGCCCTCACGGACGAAGTGGAGGCGGCGGCCTGGCACTACTTGGAGCGCATCGAGCAGCTGGGCGGCGCGGTCGCCGCGCTGCGGGCCGGCTTCCAGCAGCGGGAGATCCTGCGCTCGGCCTACGAGCAGCAGCGCCAGCTGGAGAGCGGCGAGCGGCACCTGGTAGGCGTGAACGTGCAGGTGATGGAGGAGGACGAGCGCCCGCCGCTGCTGCGCATCAGCCCCCGGCTGGCGGACGAACGGGCCGAGGAGCTGGTACGGCTGCGCCGGGAGCGTGATGGCCGCGCCTGGCAGCGCGCGCTGGATGCCCTGCGCGACGCGGCGGCCGGCTCGGCAAACCTCATGCCGCCCATCATTGAGGCGGTGCGCTGCCGAGCCACCACTGGGGAAATCTGCGACGTGCTGCGCCGCGAGTTCGGCGAATACCGCCCGCCAAGCGTGCTGTGACCGGCTCCGAACGGCGCATCCGCGTGCTCATCGCCAAGCCGGGGTTGGATGGGCACGACCGCGGCGCCAAGGTGGTGGCTCTGGCGCTGCGCGACGCCGGTATGGAGGTGATCTACACCGGTATTAAGCAAACGCCGGAGCAGATCGTTCAGGCCGCCTTGCAGGAGGATGTAGACGTGATTGGGCTCTCCTGCCTCTCCGGCGCGCACACCACGCTCTTCCCTCGTGTGGCCAAACTGCTGGCCGAACAGGGCGCGCGGGACATTGTGCTGATGGCCGGCGGCATCATCCCCGCCGAGGACGTACCCTTCCTGGAAGCCAACGGCGTGGCCCGCGTGTTCGGACCCGGCACGCCCACCAGGGAGATCGTCGAATTCATTCGGGAGGTCGCGGCGAGCGCATGATCGGCCGCATCGACCACATCGGCATCGCCGTGCGCAACCTGGAGGAACAGCTCAAGCTGTACACCGATGTGCTGGGCCTGGCCGGCGTGCACACTGAGCTCGTGCCAACGGAGGGCGCGCGGGTGGGCTTTGTGCGCATCGGCGAGACCGAGGTGGAGTTGCTGGAGGCTACGACGGCGGATGGCGTGCTGGCCAGGTTCATCGAAAAGCGCGGCGAAGGCATGCACCACATCGCCCTCCAGGTAGAGGACTGCGCCGCCACCCTGGCCGCCGTGCGCGCGGCCGGCCTGCGCACGCTGGACGAGGCGCCCCGCCCGGGCGCTGGCGGCACCAAGGTGGCCTTCATCCACCCCAAGTCTGCCGGCGGCGTGCTCATCGAGCTGGTCGAACACCCCACCTGACTCGCGCCGCTGCGACCGCCCTCCCCCACCCTCCTGTTACCGAAGCCCGCGGTGCCTTGCCAGGCCTCGTATTACGGTAAGCTGCACACAGTGATACACTTCCGAACATGCGCAGCCTTCGGCTTGGTCCCGACCTCGACGCGATGGTTCGGCGGGCAGCGGCAGCCACTGGTGAATCGGTTTCTGAGTTTCTTCGTCGGGCCGCTGCGGAGCGCGCCCACAACACGCTCACGAGCCACCCGAGCGGGCGCTTCGCCGATGTGGCTGGCGTGGTCCACAGCGGCGGTGGCCGAGCTCGCCGGAGCGGTGCGGCGTTCGTCGAGTCGCTGGCGGAGGATCGCTGACCCGAGGTGACGCTCACCGACGCTGGTCCGCTCATCGCGCTCATCGATGCGGGCGAGCCCGACCACGCGACATGTCTGGCGGCGCTCGATCGCGTCGCCATCCCTCTCCTGACAACGTGGCCGGCGTTCACCGAGGCAATGTACCTGCTGGCTCAGGCCGGCGGTATTCGAGCTCAACGAGCCCTCTGGCGACTGGTCAGCACTCAGCGGCTGCTCGTCGCCGACCTCTCGCCATCGGCCGTCGGCCGAAGCAACTGGTTGATGGAACACTACGCGGATCGGCCGATGGATCTGGCCGACGCCACTCTGGTAGCGCTGGCGGAGGAGCGTGGCGACCGGCGGATATTCACCCTCGACTCCGACTTTCAGGTGTACCGGTTCCGAGGGCGCCAGCATTTCGAGAAGATTCCCGCTCCTTAATCAAGGGCGCGCGCCCATTGTCCGGCGTGCATGGCCGATCTATACTGCTGCCACTATGGCCGGCCAAGCAGACGGTCACATCTTCCGGTCCCTGTTTCCCGACGTAGCCATTCCGGCTGTCCCCCTCACGGAACTGGTGCTGCGCCAGGCCACGGAGCTGAAGGACAAGCCGGCCTTCATTGATGGCCCCACCGGGCGCACGCTCACCTTCGGCCAGGTGGCGGCAGGTGTACGCCACGTGGCAGCCGGGCTCAGCCGGCGCGGCTTTGGCAAAGGCGACGTGCTGGCACTGTGGAGCCCCAACGTGCCCGAGTTCGCCATCGCGTTCCACGCGGTCGCGCTGCTGGGCGGCATCGTCACCACGGCCAATCCGCTGAACACGGCCGGGGAGTTCGCCAAGCAGCTGCGGGACAGTGGCGCCACGCTGGTGGTCACCGTGCCGGCGCTGCTGTCCTGGGCGCAGGAGGCCGCGGCCGGCACGCGCGTACGCGAGATCTTCGTATTCGGCGAGGCCGAGGGCGCTACGCCGCTGGCCGCGTTGCTGGCCGAACCGGGCGAACCTCCTCCAGTTGCGATCGACCCCGCGGTAGACGTGGTGGCGCTGCCCTACTCCAGCGGCACAACCGGCTTGCCCAAAGGGGTGATGCTGACGCACCGCAACCTGGTGGCCAACCTGCTGCAGACCGACGCCGTGGAGCGAGTACCGCGGGACGACGTGCTGATCGGCGTGCTGCCGTATTACCACATCTACGGCATGACCGTAGTGCTGAACTTGGGCTTGTACAGCGGGGCCACGCAGATCGTGCTGCCGCGGTTCGACCTTGAGGGTTTCCTCGGCTTGATGCAGCGCTACAGCGTCACCAACGCCTGCCTGGTGCCGCCGATTGTGCTGGCCCTGGCGAAGCACCCCGCCGTGGACCAGTTCGATCTCTCCAAACTGCGCGTCATCACCTCCGGCGCCGCGCCGCTGAGCGCGGAGCTGAGCAACGCCTGCGAGCAGCGGCTGGGCTGCGTGGTGAAACAAGGCTACGGCATGACGGAGCTGAGCCCGGTGACGCACATCACGCCCGAAGCGCGCAACCGTCCCGGCTCGATTGGTTTGCTCATCCCCAACACGGAGTGCCTGGTGGCCGACGTGTCCAGCGGCGCCTCGCTCCCGCCGGACGAAGCCGGCGAGATCTGGATCCGGGGGCCGCAGGTGATGAAGGGCTACCTGAATGACGCCGAAGCCACCGCGCGCACCATCGATGGCGCGGGCTGGCTGCACACGGGCGACATCGGCTCCGTGGACGGCGAGGGCTACTTTCGCATCGTGGACCGCTTGAAAGAGCTCATCAAGTACAAGGGCTATCAGGTGCCACCGGCGGAGCTTGAGGCGGTGCTGCTCACGCACCCGCGGGTGGCCGACGCCGGCGTCATCGGCGTGGCGGATGCAGAAGCGGGCGAGGTCCCCAAAGCTTTCGTCGTCCGCCGGGGCGAGTGCACGGCGGAGGAGATCATGGCCTATGTGGCCGAACGCGTGGCGCCTTACAAGCGCATCCGGCAGCTCGAGTTCCTGGAGATCATCCCCAAATCGAGCTCGGGCAAGATCCTGCGAATAGCCCTCATCGAGCGCGAACGGCAAGCAGCGCACCCGTAGGCCAGCTCAACCCTGTCGCAGCACGCCGCGCGAGCATGGGGTCGGGGCGGCAGGGTCGCCCACGTTTTGCCTGGGTGCCGTGGCCTGCTTACAGCGCCAAACCCAGCCCGAAGTGCTGCGTCGCCCAGGCGCTGATAAGAGCCAGGCGGCCGCTGAAGAGCAGCACGCCCAGGCCGATCATCAGCAGGCCGCTGGCGTTGCTGAGGGCGGTGGCGTGGCGGCGGAAGAAGCCGGCCAGCACAGACCAGCGAGAGAACAACAAGCCGGCAAGGATGAAGGGGACGCCCAAGCCCAGCGCGTAGAGGAACAGCAGGCCCATGCCCTGGTACACGGTGCTCGTTTGGCTGGCCACCGCCAGGATGCCGGCCAGGATGGGGCCGATGCAGGGCGTCCACCCCAAAGCGAAGGCACCGCCCATCAAGAAGGCGCCACCGGGCCGGCCCTTGCCGTAGCGCGACACCTCAGCCCGCTTCTCCCGCATCAGCAGCGGCAGCCGCAGCACGCCCATGAGGTGCAGGCCGAAGATCACCACTGCCAGCCCGCTGAGTTTGAGGATGAGCGGCCGAAAGTCCAGCAGTGCCTGGCCGACCACGCTGGCCGACGCGCCCAGCACTGAGAACACCACTGCGAGCCCCAGCACGAACCACAGCCCCGAAGCCAGCAGCTTGCCGTGTGCTTTGGGGCCTGCCATGGCCAGCTGGTCCACGGACATGCCGGTCATATAGCCGAGGTAAGCAGGCACGAGCGGCACGCAGCAGGGGGAGATGAACGACAGCACACCCGCGCCAAACGCCAGCAGCGGCGTGAGCAATCCCAGCGGCATCGCTCTTGAATATTAGAAGCTTGGCTTGCCAGCCAGCATCCTAACCCTGTCCCGCCGGCGCCTCCACCAGAGTGGCTGTGGCGGATTTCTGCTGGCGCCCGGCGTAGTAGGTGATCTTCAGTTGGTCGCCGGGCTTGTGGCTGAGGATGATATCCGCCAGGTCCGAGTTCGTTTGGATCGACATGCCGTCCAGCGTGACGATGATGTCACCCACGGTCAGGCCAGCTTTGGCGGCGGGCGAGTTGGCCGCAACCTGTGCCACGTAGGCGCCGTGGTTCACCGGCAACTGGTAGGCCTTGGCCAGCGGTGGCGTAACGATCTGCGTCGCCACTCCCAGGAAGGCGCGCCCGGAGTGCGTCACCTTGCCCTGTGCGATGAGCTGCGGCACGATGAGCTTTGCCTTGTTGATGGGCACGGCAAAGGCGATGCCCTGGGCCACCCCGCCCAGTTCTGGGTCCGTCGCGGCCAGTGTTGGCACACCCACCAGCCGGCCATTGAGATCGATCAGCGCCCCGCCGCTGTTGCCGGGATTGATGGGTGCGCTGATCTGGATCATGTTGGGGATGGTGGACCCGGCCTGGCCAGTCGTTTGATCAGCCGGCTCAGTGACCGTTCGGTTCAGCGCGGACACAATGCCGGAGGTGACCGTTTGCGTGAAGCCGATGGGGTTGCCGATGGCCAGCACCGTTTGGCCCACCTGCAAGCTGGACGAGTCGCCCAGCTGCACCGCCGGCAGGTTGGGCACGTCAATGTGAATCACGGCCAGGTCGTCGAGCGGGTCCAGGCCTACCAGTTTGCCGGTGACCGTTCGGTTGTTAGCCAGCGTCACCTGATAACTCGTGGCGCCCTGGGCTACATGGTTGTTCGTGAGGATGTCACCCTTGTGATCGATGATGGTCCCACTGCCCAGCGCGATGCCGTTGCCGCCTGGCAGTGGATGAGTGATCTTGACTACGGCCGGCCCGACTTCCTGGAACGCCTGCTCCGTGAGCTTGTCCACGCTGGGAGCGGCCGCGGCCTCCGCGGGGCTGGATGTGGGCGAGCTGGGGGCCGCGCCCGTGGCGGACGCGCTGGGCCGGGCTGGCGACGCCGCCGTGGATGAGCCAGCCGCCGCGGCCGACGCACTGACCGCCGAAGTGGAAGCGGCCGACGTCGTGGGGCTTCGCAGGGCGGCAGTGCCGCCTGTGGAGCAGGCGGCCAGCAGCAGGGGCAGCGCCAGCAGAAGAGACTTCCGGGACATGTTCACACCTCTAAGCAGGGAAGTTGAGTACGGTTTCGGTGGACCCATGGCAACCAACCTGGCGAGAGCGTTCTCCTGCTGCGGGGATTTTCCGCGCGCCGCGTGCTGCTTGGCTCAGCAAGGAATACGCCAACCACGGCACCACCTCAGTGTAGGAT
>JBOGTU010000163.1:0-2870 GCA_050695655.1 Chloroflexota bacterium
GCGCCCACGGCGAGCGTCTCGCACGCGGCCGCCGAGGGCGCTCCGAGCGAGGTTGTGGTGGGAGCGTCCACGCTGGCTGAGCCCGCGGCGAAAGCGGCAGCGCCGGCACCCAAGCCCCGGGCAGCGCGAGCGCGCGTGGCCACACCAGAAGCTGATGCTCCGGAAGCTGAGGAGAAGCCCAAGGCCGCCCCGCGGCGTGCCAGCCGAGCCAAGGCCGAGCCGGGGACGAAGGAAGTGGCAGAAGGATGAAACTCGAGGACGTCAAGGCGCCCGAGCGCCGCACCAAGCGACGGTTGGGCCGAGGCCATGGATCGGGGCGGGTGAAAACGTCCGGCCGCGGCCAAAAGGGCCAGAGCGCGCGCAAGAGCGGGCCGCCGCGTCCAGGTTTCGAGGGCGGCCAGCTTCCACTGGTGCAGCGGCTGCCGTATCTCAAAGGCTTCAAGAACAACTTTAAGGTCTCCTATCAGCCGGTGAATCTGGATCAGCTGCGCAATTTTGAGGCCGGCGCGACGGTGGATCCGGAATCGCTGGTGAAGGCCGGCATGCTGGGCAGCACCAGCGAGAAGTACAAATTGCTGGCGCGCGGCAGCGTGGACAAGAAGCTGACCGTGCGCGCGCACAAGTTCTCGGTGAAGGCGCGGGAGGCCATCGAGGCCGCCGGGGGCGCCATCGAGGAAATCGCTAGTTGATCGACAGCGTCGTCAATGCCTTCCGCATGCCGGACCTGCGGGCCAAGCTGGCATACACCGTTGGCCTGCTGCTCCTGTTCCGGATCATCGCGCACGTGCCTGTGCCGGGCGTTAACGCCGCTCAACTGCAGAACCTGTTCAACCACAACCAAATTCTGGGCCTGCTCAACCTGTTCTCGGGCGGGGCGCTGCAAAGCTTCTCCATCGCCGCTATGGGCGTGTACCCCTACATCACCGCGTCCATCATCATGCAGCTGCTTATGCCACTCATTCCCCAGCTGGAAGCGTTGGGTAAAGAGGGCGAGATGGGCCGCAACAAGCTCAACCAGTACACGCGCATCATGTCCGTGCCGCTGGCCTTCCTGCAGGGCTTTGGCCAGGTGAGTCTGCTGCGCCAGTCCAACGTGCTCAGCAACTTCAATCTCTTCTCCGCCTCCACCTTTCTTCCCAGCTTCGCCCTGTTGGTGGCGCTCACCGCGGGGTCCATGCTGCTGGTGTGGATCGGTGAGCTGATCACGGAGTACGGCATCGGCAACGGCATCTCGTTGATCATCTTCGCGGGCATCGTGGCGCGGCTGCCGCAAGGAGCGGAGCAGTCCATTGTGTCTGGCAGCTCCGGCAGCAACCTGCTCGGGCTGGCGGCTTTCGCGGTGATTGGGCTGGCCACGGTGGTGGGCATCGTGGTGGTGCAGGAGGGGCATCGGCGCATCCCCGTGCAGTACGCCAAGCGCATTCGGGGCACGCGCATGTACCAGGGGCAGAGCACGCACATACCCTTGAAGGTGAACTCGGCGGGCATGATCCCGCTCATCTTTGCCCTCTCTATCATGATCTTCCCCGGCACCATCGCCAGCTACTTCCAGGCCTCCAACAACCACCTGGTGGCCAGCGCCGCGGCGGCCACAGTGGGCTTCTTCAACTCGCAAACGAGCCTGGCCTACTGGGTGGTGTACTTCCTGTTGGTGGTGGCGTTCACCTACTTCTACACAGCCATCACCTTCCAGCAGCAGAACCTGCCGGAGAACCTGCAGAAGAACGGCGGGTTCATTCCCGGCTACCGGCCGGGCAAACCCACGGCGGACTATCTGAACAAGGTACTGAACCGCATCACCCTGCTGGGCGCCGTCTTCCTGGGGCTGGTAGCCATTCTGCCCTTCTTTGCCCGCACGGTCACCAACATTCAAACGCTGGCGGTCAGCAGCACCGGACTGCTGATCGTGGTGGGCGTGGTGTTGGACACTATGAAGCAGATGGAGGCGCAGATGTTGATGCGCAACTACACGGGCTTCATCCGATGATCGTGGTGCTCATCGGCGCTCCGGGGTCCGGTAAGGGAACGCAGGCCAAGCCGCTGTCGGATCAGTTCAGCATTGCCCACCTGGCTTCGGGCGACCTGTTCCGAGAGAACATCAAGAACGGTAGCGAGCTGGGCCAGCTGGCGCAGGCCTACATGACTCGCGGCGAGCTCGTGCCGGACGAGGTGACTATCCGCATGGTGCTGGAGCGCATGTCCCGGCCGGATTGGGCCACGGGTGTGATCCTGGACGGCTTTCCGCGGACCGTGGCGCAGGCTCAGGCGCTGGACGCGGCCCTGGCCCAGGCAAACAAGCAAGTAAGTGTCGTGCCGTACATCAGAGTGTCGGATCACGAGCTGCTGCGGCGCCTGTCCGGCCGCTGGATCTGTCGCACCTGCGGCGCCAGCTACCACCTGGTGAGTAATCCACCCAAGCAGGCCGGCATGTGCGATCGGGACGGTGGCGAACTGTATCAGCGGCCGGATGACACCGAGGACGTGGCGCTCGTTCGGTTGAAGGTGTACTTCGAGGAGACGACGCCGGTGCTGGAGTATTACGGCGGGCACGGACTGCTGGTTGAGATTGACGGCGAGCAGGGCATTGGCCAGGTGAGCCACGACCTCACCGAGGCGCTGAAGCAGGGGTCGCGCGTATGATCACCATCAAGTCCAAGGCAGAATTCGAGGCGATGCGGCGCGCTGGCCGCCTGGTGGCGGAGACGCTGGAGAAGCTGCGAACATCCGTCAAGGCGGGCATGTCCACGGCCGATCTGGACCGCATTGCGCACGATCACATCACCAAGCACGGCGGGGTGCCCTCGTTCAAGGGCTACCATGGCTTTCCGGCTTCCATCTGCACCTCTGTGAACGATGAAGTGGTGCACGGC
>JBOGTU010000164.1:0-8031 GCA_050695655.1 Chloroflexota bacterium
GCGGCGCCGGCCAGCAGCGCGGCGCCGGCCTCACCGGCCAGTTCGGCCGCGCCCAGTTCGGCCGCGGCCAGTGCCGGCGGTGGCGCCTATGCCGCGCCTGCCGGTGGCAGTCCGGCAGCATCGGCCAACAGCGCGCCCTCCACCGCGGCCAGTTCCGCGCCGGCCGCCGCATCCGTGGCGGCCTCAGCATCGGCGCAGGCATCAGTCGCGGCGGCGCCTGTGGCGATGGTGACCTCCATCGCGGTGAGCACCAGCGGCAGCCTGGGCAAGTTCCTGGTCGATGGCCGGGGCCACAGCCTGTACACCTTTGCCAAGGATCAGAAGGATGTGAGCAACTGCAACGGTGGCTGCGCGGCGGCCTGGCCTCCGGCCGAGGCTGCCAGTGTGCCCGCGCTTCCGGCAGGTGCAGCTGGGACGCTGGCGCTCATGGCCCGCGCACCAGGCGGCCAGCAGCTGACCTATAACGGCGCGCCCTTGTACTTCTTCAAGGCAGATACGGCGGCAGGCAGCACCAAAGGCAACGGCGTTGGCGGTGTGTGGCACCTGGCCACCGTCGCCGCCAGCTGACCGGCCTCGGGGGATTGCGCCGCGCCACCGCCGGGTTCGGTGGCGGGCGTGCTTACGAGGTGATCGCCAGTGCAACAGTGGCGCACGCGGGCAGGAATGTCACGGCCGCTCGCCGCGCCACCTACGCCTTTGCAGGGTGCAACGTGCAGCTCCTGGAATAGCTGCCACACGCCTATGCGGGCGGGCGGTGGGCCTTGTAGTAGTTGATCAGGCCATTGGTGGACGAGTCGTGGCTGCTGATGCTGGCTGAGCCTTCCAATTCCGGCTGAATGGCGCGCGCGAGCTGCTTGCCCAGTTCCACGCCCCACTGGTCGAACGAATTGATGTTCCAGATCATCCCCTGCACGAAGATCTTGTGCTCGTAGAGGGCAATGAGCATGCCCAGCGACCTGGGTGTGAGCTTCTGCACCATGATTGAGTTGGTGGGCCGGTTGCCCGTGAACAGCTTGTGTGGGACCAGCTTCTCCAGCCGCTCGCCGGAGAGGCCCTCGGCCGCGAGCTCGGCCCGCACTTCCTCCTCCATCTTGCCCTTCATGAGCGCTTCCGTTTGCGCGAAGAAGTTGGAGAGCAGGATGCGGTGATGCTGGCCCAGAGGGTTGTGCGTTTCGATGGGCGCGATGAAGTCCGCCGGAATGATGCGCGTGCCCTGATGGATCAGCTGATAGAAGGCGTGCTGGCCATTGGTGCCCGGCTCGCCCCAGATGATCGGCCCGGTTGACACGCCTACCGGCTCGCCTTCGCGGTTCACGCCCTTGCCGTTGCTCTCCATGTCGCCCTGCTGGAAGTACGCCGGAAAGCGGTGCAGGTACTGGTCATACGGCAGGATGGCCACCGTTTGCGCGCCGAAGAAGTTGTTGTACCAGATGCCCAGCAGGCCCAGAATGGCTGGCAGGTTGCGATCGAGCGGCGTGGACCGAAAGTGCTCGTCCATGGCGTGCGCGCCGGACAGCAGCTCCTCGAAGTTATCCATGCCGATAAAGGTGGCGATGGACAGGCCAATGGCCGACCACAGCGAGTAGCGCCCGCCCACCCAATCCCAGAACTCGAACATGTTGGCGGTGTCGATGCCGAAGCGGGACACTTCGGCGGCGTTGGTGGATACGGCCACAAAGTGCTTGGCCACCGCCCGCTCGTCCTTCGCGGTGAGCAGCAGCCACTCCTTGGCGGTGTGCGCGTTGGTCAGCGTTTCCTGAGTTGTGAAGGTCTTGGACGAGATGATGAACAGGGTCGTCTCTGGCGACAGCTCCTTCAGGGTTTCGGCCATCTGCGTGCCGTCCACATTGGAGACGAAGTGCACTCGCGGGCCGGCCTGACCGTATGGCCGCAGTGCCTCCGTGGCCATAACGGGGCCCAGGTCGGACCCGCCGATGCCGATGTTCACCACATCGCGAATGGCCTGGCCCGTGCAGCCGGTCCACTGGCCGGAGCGGATGGCGCTGGAGAACGCGCGCATGTGGCTCAGCACGGCGTTCACCTCTGGCATCACGTCCTTGCCGTCGACCACGATGGGCCGGTTGGAACGGTTGCGCAGGGCGATGTGCAGCACCGCGCGATCCTCGGTGATGTTGATCTTCTCGCCGGCGAACATGCGGCCAATCCACTCCACCACGTGTGCCTGTCGCGCCAGGTCCAGCAGCAGGCTCATGGTTTCGCCGGTCACGCGGTTCTTGGAATAATCCAGCAGCAGGTCCTCGAACCGTAGCGAGAAGCGCTCGAAGCGGCCGGGATCCTCGCGAAACAGGTCGCGCATGTGTGTGGATTCGATGCGCTGGTGGTGCGCTTCCAGGGCCTTCCAGGCAGGCAGCACAGTGGGCGATGCCATGCGATGCTCCTTCTTGCTCGCGAACGTCTTGCTCGCGAATGTACGCGGTAGCTCCATCATAGTTGGTCCGCCTGCTCGCGGGCCGCCTGCTCCTGGGCTGCTCCAGCGAAAGTGGCCGGCGGTACACTCTCGGCTACGGCATCACAGAAGCGGCCCAGGCCCCGCTCGACCTCGGGCAGCGCCAAGGCGGGCTCCGACGGCACCGGCCAAAAACAAGTCGAAGCCACGGACACCAGCGGGAAGGCCGGCGACGTGAGCGCCCGCCCCCCGTCCGCCGCGAAACGACCGGCCCGCTCCGCGCGCAACGCGGCCGGTACGCCCGAAAGAGCAGCGGGTTCGCGGGCGGGCGGCAGTGCGAAAGATGCGGCGGGCTCGGCGCGGCCCAGCATTCGCCCGCGGCGAGACAGCTCCGGGCGCATCCTGCCGCCGCCGGGGCAGCACAAGCCACGCATCCCGTGGTGGGTGCTGCTGCTGATCCTCGTTTTCGGCACCACGGTGCTGGTGATCGTCGCCGAGGTCAAGAAGAGCTCGGCCCCAACCTCCGCCAGCCTGCTGCTTGCCGCCGCGCCTGGCCTCACCCAGAAGCAGCCCATCGATGGCATCCCCTGCGGCACCATGGAGCAGGTGGCCTATCACGTGCACGCGCATCTGGCCGTGTATGTGAATGGCAAGCAGAGGTTGGTGCCGGAGGGCATTGGCATTGCCCTGCCGCGCGTCACTCAGAGCAGCACCGAAGGGCCCTTCGTCGTGTCCGGCAGCTGCTTCTACTGGCTGCACACCCACACCAACGACGGCATCATCCACATCGAAAGCCCAGCCCAACAGCCGTTTACCCTGGGGCAGTTCTTCGACATCTGGGGCCAGGCCCTGAGCACCACGCAAGTCGGCCCAGCCGCCGGCCCGGTCCACGCCTACATGAACGGCGCCCCTTTCACGGGTGATCCCCGCGGCATTCCGCTGGCGTCGCACACGCTCATCCAGCTCGATTCCGGCACCAACGCGCCGGCCCCTCAGCCCTTCACCTTTCCTCAGGGCCTGTAAAGGCAAAACGGGCTACGGGTTTGGCTCAGGCTCGGGAGGCGGGCTGTCCAGCCAGCGGGCACAGGCGTGGCAAATCGCAGTGTAGTAGTACGTACCGCCGTCCGGCGAACCAGTGAGCTGCAGCTTGGCGGCACAGCATTCGTGGTAAGGGTTGACGTTGCCTCGGTGATCCGTCACCCACACGACCTTCAGCTCGTCACTGCTCACCCGCGCCCTCAGTATGCCATGGGGCGGGCAGTCGGCAACGGCCGGCAACGGCTGCGGCCCGCATGGGCGTTAGGCCGCGAGGCCCGGTACTCGTTCAAAGTCAGCTGCGTTGCAGGCCGTACCGAGACGCTCACAACTTACTTGTCCGACGCTGCCGGTTTTATGGACCGCATCAGTGCCCCTAACTGACGGGCACCAGTGTCGTCCTGGCATTCCAAGACCTTCGCCGGTCCCAAACGATCGCCTGCCGGCCGGTGCTGATTGAGCTTCAACTTGGCTTCCAGCCGATCGATCACCATCTCGAAGCCCACGATGCCTGTTTTGAGCTTCTCGACATACGCGGACGGAACATCCTGCATCCGCCACTTGTGGTCGTGCTCGGCCACAAGGTCGTGCAGGAGCTGGCTGAGCCATGGTTCCTCATTTCGGACAACAGGTTTCCCATAGGTGTGAACCGCGACGTAATTCCACGTCGGAACCGCTGGAGCCGTTTCGTACCAGGCCGGTGAGATGTAGGCGTGAGGGCCGAGAAAGGCGACCAACGCCTCTTGCTCGCCGTTGAAGGCTTGCCACTGCGAGTTGGCACGGGCAAGGTGCCCGCGCAAGACCCCATGTGGTTCACCGGCGTCGAACAACAGTGGCACGTGGCTGGCCACGGGCGCGCCATCGAGGACGGTGACAACCATCGCGAAATTCGATGCCTCGATGAGGCCGTGAATGGCGTTTTTGGTCGTGCTGAGCAGAGTGCGGGTGGAATGTACATGGACCCTCCAAAAATGCTCGTGGTATGAAAAAGCCCCGTAGTCTTGTTCAGCTCGCACTGCGCAAACCAGGCGGCACAAGCTACTTTCGGGCGGCTTGCCTCACTGCCATGCCGCTGTGCACTTTTCGCAGTACCGGCTCTCGGCAACCTGGCCCGCGCCCTATGCCGCCGCGCACGTTGCGCAATAGCGGCCGCCGGCAGGCTGGCCTGGCGGCAGCGGTGCTCCGCAATTGACGCACCGGCTCGGGTCGGTCATGGTCGGGCCTTCTGGTCTTGCGTGAGCACCTTCACGTTTGAGAGCTTCTCGTTCATGGCACCGAGGTTACCGCGCACCCGTGGTCGGCGCTTCTTTCGGAGTGCCCTCTTGATGAGAGCCGGCCGCGTCCATTTGAGGACGAAACAGCCTGGGACCGATGGGCGGGTGGAGAGTCACTTCACTGCTCGGTTGGGGTCAGGCTCACAAAGTCGCGGAACCGCCAACTGAAGGACGATAGTTCGCCAGCATGAACGGCACGTGAGCCTCGACGATGTCGGGATCGCCAAAACAGGTCGGCTCTGGTCCTACTTCGAAGATGTGCAGGTGGAAGTCGGTCGAGCCAGGCTGGCCTGCAGGCGGAACGGCCGCTTCCTTCATCCAGTGGCCGGAGAAACAGCGCCGCCAGTTGGCGGCCGGTCACCAATGACATGCAGGGCCGAATCTGTCCGCAATCCTCCTATATTCTGAATCATGACAATCGAGGAGAAGAAGCTTGTGAGCACTGGCTTCCAGATCACGGTGGACTGCCGCGATCCCCATCGACAAGCCGCTTTTTGGGCAGCGGCGCTGGGGTACGAGATCGAGGACCACTCGGCGCTAATCGAGAGCCTCCTCCGAGCCGGCGCAGCCACCGACGCAGATATCGTCGAGATTGAAGGCCGCAAGGCCTGGCGGGAAGCCGCGGCTATCAACGACCCTTCGCGCGAACGGTCCGATCCTGGTGCTCGCATGCTGTTTCACGCCGTCCCTGAAGGCAAAACGGCCAAGAACCGCCTCCATCTCGACCTCCATCGCGGGCATGAGCGAGATGGGATCGTCGAAGGCTTGGTCGGCCTAGGCGCCACCGTCCTCGGCCACTACAAAGAACGCGGCAGCGAGTGGGCTGCCCTCCGGGACCCGGAGGGCAACGAGTTCTGCGTCCAATGATTCCCCTGGACGCAGCACGACGAACAAGATCAGCTCGCCTTCCGTGAACAACGTGACGGATCAGCGCGCCAGGGTCAGTTGTGCGCTCTCAAATACCGAGGCTGGATAGTGATAGTCAGGAAACGAGCCGGCGGGAAAACTCCGTTCAGGTTTTCTTTTGAGGAAGCTCGGAGTGTCAACTGGCACCGCGAGCGGACAGCGCCGAAAGGAAACCACGTCGCGAAGCACCTCACGAAGCCGTCGGACACTGCAATCGTGGAGCCGGAAAACGTGCGCTCAGCCAGCCTCGGATGCCCCGTCAACGCTCTGTCCGAGAGGGAGAAGTCCTTGTCCTCCATCCTGTTGCTTCCTACCGTTGCGTGGCACGTACGGGCGTGGTCAGGCTGCCGGGTGTCCGCGCCGAAGCTGCAGCATGGCGTCAGTGGAGCTCTGCAGCTCCATGAGCTCGTCTCGAATCATCGGTGGTTGTCTCCGCTACAAAGGTTGAGCGCAGCAGACTGACGTACCGCTCCGCATAGTGCGCTGGCTGCCAGGCGCAATCGACGAGCAGCCGCTCCAGCACCTCGGTCGAGGTGAGTGCCCACAGCATGTCTGTTGCGCTGTCAACGGACCAGCCGGGCGCAAGCCGGCGTTCATCGTGCAGACGCCTCGCGAGCAGTCGACAATCCAGCCGCTGGTATTCTCCGATGCGCCGTCGCCAGTCGGCCGCGTCGGGGTCTGCTCGGCCGACGTGCTCGAGGGCGCGGGCCACATCGAGGATGTGGCCGTGGAACGTGGCCTCATGACGCGCCCACTCGTCCAGGGCAGCGACCGCGTCGGGTGCTTCTCGGACGCGCTGCAGTGAGGCGTCGAGACCCTCCACCTCCGCGACATAGTCAAACAAAGCGCCGACCAACGCGCTACGCGACGCAAAGTGGAGGTACACAGCGCGGCGCGTCACACCGGCACGATCGGCGACGGCGCCGATGGTCAAAGCATCGAAACCACGCTCCTCGAGCAGGCCGCGCGCGGCGGCGAGCAGGGCCGAACGGGTGCGGCGGCCGCGCGCGTTCCCCGGCACCGACTCTCGGCCAACCGTGCTCTTGGCTGTCATGAACTTCACAATATGTATATTTTACAACAACTGCACATAGTGTGCAGTTACACCACGCTTCGGAGGTATCGTAATGGCAAGTCGTAACTTGGATAAAGGTGTCGGGCGGCGTCGCCTACTCGGGATTGGGGTCGCGCTCGTCCTCACCCAGGCAATCCGGGCCGTGGCCACCCTTGTCGCGGGCCTTCGCCTCCAGTCGCCAGCCTCGAACGGCTACCCTGCGATGGACATTGGTCCACTGACCGTGGCCGTGGCGACCGTCGCACTATCGCTGATTGGCTGGGGCGTGCTCGCAGGCCTGGAGCGACTGACGATCCGCGCTCGTGGGCTGTGGTTGACCATCGCGCTGTTAGGACTCGTCGGTTCCCTGTTCATGCCGTTGAGCGGAGCCGACGTCAGCACCGCGGACCGGGCCGTACTCGTCCTCATGCAGACGCGGTCTGGGTCGAGCCCATCGCTCTGCCGCAGCCGGTCAATCAGACTGCCGATGAAGGCGATGTCGTCGACTCCGTCATGATGGCAACAGCCATAAGGCTCCCAACCATCCGCGATTCCGTCGGGATAGGCCACGATCCAGTTCCTGGCAGCGGCTTGCGCATCCAGTCACGTCGCCAGCTCTTCCAGGAAGCCATTGGTGTGCGCAGAATGGAGATCGACGACGAGGCCAGGCCGTGGCCCGATATCGGCAGGGCGGTACACCCGGTAGGTTCGTTGGATCGCCCCCTGTTGGATTGTTCCGATTTGGGTACGCCCGGTCCACTGACCTAACAGTGGTGGTCCAGCGAGAACTGTGACGGCCGTAACGATCGCCGCGATGACAGCCGCTCCCAGAGCGGCTCCGACTCGCCAGATCAAATGAGTCGTCGCTCGAGCGGCGGCGCCCACGCGTCAGTCGATGCGGGCGCCTTGTCGTGCCCCTCAGCAGGCGTCACCTGGCCGGGGGCTCAACAGCGCCCCAACCGACGCGCAATTGGCCGAACCGGCGATTCCCGCGCTTTTCTGGCATAGAGCACGCCGCGCCGTCGCCGCCCTGCCGGCTCCACAGCCACCAGGCTAGCGCCAGACCTGCGACAAAACCAGAGTGTGGAAAAGCCTACGACCAAGGCCATGTCGTCGGCCAGGAACGCGCCAAAGGCGGTGCCGCCCAGTACGGCCAGAGCGAGTGGCAAGGTGATGGCCAGGTGACAGGGGCAGGCGACGAAGACGGTGAGCCCTACCAGGGTGCCGCCATCCGACCGCTGGCGACTTTGTGCGCAAGGACGTGGTCGGCTGCCGGCTGGACGACTCGGTTAAGGACGTCGCCCGCAACATCCAGGACTCTGTGGATGGTTTCGCGCTCGTGCTCGGTGATAACG
>JBOGTU010000165.1:0-22361 GCA_050695655.1 Chloroflexota bacterium
GCTGTGCTGGCTGCCGCGCTGCTGGCTGGCGCGGCACTGCCGCCACACGCTTCGAGCAGCAGCGGCAGGGCCAGCGCCCCGGCCGCCGCGGCCGTGCTCACGCGCAGGAACTGGCGCCGGCTCACGCCGGCCAGTGCCTTGCCCGCTGAGGGGCTCGCGTCTTCGTTCATGAGTTCTCTCCTGGTCGTTCGGGTTGGGCGCCTCGTGCCTGCCGCCTTGCGGCACGCTGTTCAGCCGCCCTGCACGCTCCTCAGTGGGCGCGCAAGCATTATGCGTGAGCAAGCGCCGCGGCTCAAGCAAAACGTGACGATTCGCCGCGGTCGCGGTGCGTGCAGCGCGCGGTCAGCCGTCGCGCGGCATGAAGAACTCGTACCGCTCCGGCGGGCCATAGCCGGTGATCTCGGCGATGGTCAGCCCGTGGTTGCCCACCGCCGCCTGCACGATCTGCTTGTTGAAGGCACTCACCAGGTCCGAGGCCATGTAGTCCGCCAGCGGCATCCACAGGCACTCCTCAATCTCCTCCACCTGACGCTGAATGGCCTGTGAGAGCGGCTCCAGCCGGCACACGAAGTAGATGTCGGACTTGCCGTCGCGGTAGCCGTGCCAGTGACGCAGGCAGGCCAGAGATATGAAGCGCGTGCTCACGCCGGTTTCCTCGAGGACTTCTCGCACCACCGCGTCGGCCAGATGCTCGCCAGCTTGTAAAGCGCCGCCAGGCAGCTTGTAGTAGGGCCGGCTGCCGCGGCGGTGCAGCTCGCACACCACCAGCAGCTCCTGGCGCTCGTTGAGTGCCACGCCTCCCGCGCCGATGTAGTGGGTCGCGTAAGCGGGAACGAAAGCCTGAGGCTGAAGCCGGCGCGTCATCGTCAGCGACGTCTCGTCGCTGTGGTGAAAGGTGAACCCCCGCTCGGCAGCGAGCGGAACGAGGGCCGCGCGTGCGAGGGTGATCTTCAGCCAGGCCAGCTTGTAACCCTGAGAGGCCCAGGTGTCGAGGCTGTGGCGCAGCGCTTCGTCGAACGCAACGTCCGGCAGTTCTAGCGCCGCCGGCAGGATAGCCACGCCCCCAAAGGCATTGACATCAAACGGCAGCGGCTCCGGGACCATGCAGGCATGGTATAGCAGCAGCGTTACCATGGCTGGGAGTGACGATGCCAATAGTTATTACCGCGCTCATCCGAAGGTCCCCCCAGCGGTGACCGCTGAGAACCGCCTGGCGGTGATGGACCTCATCGCGCGCTACGCGCGCGCCATTGATGCCGGCGATGTGGATGGCTATGCCGGCAACTTCACGGAGGATGGGGTCATCGAGAGCAGCGCCGGCACCTGTGCCGGCCGCGAGGAGATTCGCGCCTTTCTCCGCCGCCTCATTGGCTCCGGCCGCGTCGGCGGGCACGCTGCCCGAACGCGCCACTTCGTGGGCCTGCCGCTGATTGAGGGCGATGACGAACGCTGCCGCGCCCACACCTACGTCGCCATCTTCACCCAGGAGGCCGATGCCGGCGCCGTGGCCGTGCCATCGGTCGGCTCCTACGAGGATGTGTGCGTGAAGCGGGGTGGTCGCTGGCTGTTTGAACGGCGCATCATCGCCTCGGATCTCGGCCGCTTCGGCCGCTGAGCGACGCGCGGCGAGCAACCCAGCTCCTCCAGGCTGGGCAAGCAACTGGGTTGGGTGCAATGCGTCGTCGGGCGGCCAATCGAGGAACTGGTGAGGGCTGAGTTGCCTGCGTGAGGCACCACCAAAGGGTGACTTACGGATATGAGGTGGCGGTCCAGGTGTAGGAGAAGGTCACTGACTGGCCCTGGAACGTGTTGTCTTCGGCGCGGGGCAGCGCGATCTGCAGTGTGACGGGGCTGTCGCTGGTGCCGCCGGTGACGATGACGGCTGTGCTGGCGTTGTTCACCACGCTCAAGGCGGCGGTGGTGGTGGGCGCGCCGCAGGGGTTGCTGGCAGGTGGTGACGAGAGGCAGGCGATAGGGCCGCTGTACAGTGCGCTGCTGTTGCCGGCGCGCGTGGCCGTGAGCTGCAGGCCGTTCAGCGGGTCGGTCCACAGGGCGGAGGTGCAGCCGGAGGCGCAGGTGAGGGTGAGGCTGTAGGTGAAGCTGCCGGAACCGCCATTGGAGATGGTGATGGGGCGGCTGACACTGTCGCCCGGTACGCCGGCCGGCAGTGTCATGAAGCCGGTGAGGGGCTTTTGGTTGATTACCAGCGGCAGCGGCGTATTAGTGGGCGTGGGGGTGGGCGGCAGCGGCGTGGGTGTGGCTGTCGCCTGGGGCGGAGCCTGAGTGGGCGCCGCGGTTGGGGCAGCCGTGGGCACCTGGGTTGGCGCGACAGTCGGCGCGACCGTGGCTGCCACCGTGGGCACGGGCGAGGGAGGCAGCGTTGGCACCACGCTGGGCACGGGCGAGGGTGGCGGCGTGGCCGGTGGCGGGGTGCTCACGGCCACCGTTTGAACGGGCGGCAGCGTTGGCGCCTGCGTCGGTGGTGCGCTGGTGGGCACCTGTGGCGGCGCTGTGGGCGAGGGGTTAGACGGCGCGAGAGCGAGCGCGTTGCCTACCGGCGGAAGCGCACCCTGAGGGCCCGGCGGTGGTGGCGGCGGTGGCGGCGGCGGAGGAGCACCAGGGGCTTTGGGTGGGCTCAGCACCAGCTTGGTGTCGGCCGGGGCTTGGAAGATGCTGCTGTTGTCCACGACCTGCGAGATCTTCTGCAGGTTGGCATTGTCCTGCGCGGCTTCGGCCACGATCCGTTCGCTGACGGCGCCAACTTTCAGCCCGGCGGGATCGAGCGCGGCCAGCTCCACCACTTTGCCGCCGCCGATGGCGGGAACGGCAAACGCGGCCACACCGGCACCCACTGGCGCCTGGGCATAAATCTGCTGCACCACAGGCACCAGGTTGCCTGGTTGGAATGAGAAGGGCAGGTCCAGACCAGTGATGGTGATCCGCGTCGCTTGGGCGCCCACCAGCACCACGCTGCCGGCGGTGACACCCATCGCCAGCAGGGCGGTGAGCGCGTAGCCCAGAATGCCGCCGCCCAGCTTGGCGGCGATCAGCTCAAAGAGCGCGGTCACTGGCTGGCCGCGGCGAGCTGCGCGTCGATCCGCTCCTGGTCGAACAGTTCCTCTGTTGTCAGGACAGGACCCTGGTCGGAGAGCAGCTCCTCGAACTCTTCCTTGAGCCCAATCACCGGGTAGATGGCGGACTCCTGGGTGCGGCCGCGCAGAGTGGTGTAGTGCGGATCGGCCACGTCGAAGAACTCCCGTACCAGCCCGTAGGTTGTGTCGCCAATCAGCAGGTCGGTCTGAAACTGCTTGGTCAACTCTTCGGTGCGCGCGGTGCAGTTCACCGTATCGCCAATCACGGTGTACTCCATGCGCACTTCGGAGCCGATGTTACCGGAGACGACCGGCCCGCTGTACAGGCCCATGCCGATACGGATTGGATCCTGGCCCATGGCCTGCAGCTGCTCGTTGAAGGGCACCAGCCGGCGCCGCATCTCGAGCGCGGCCAGCACGGCGCGACGGGCATCATCCTCGTGGGGAATGGGCGCGCCGAAGACCGCCAAAATCTCGTCCGCGACGAACTTATCGACGATGCCTTCGTAGCGGATGATGCAGTCCACCATGGAGTGGAAGTAGCTGTTGAGGAAGGCGACGAGCTCTTCCGCCTCAATCTTCTCATAGAGCGCGGCAAAGGGACGTGCGCCACTCCAGCGGATGTGCGTGATCATCACCGTCACGCTTTTGCGCTCGCCGCCCAGCTTCACATCGCCACTCAGGATGGCGTTGGACACGGCCGCGTTCATATATTTGCCGAACGTGTCCTTGATGAAGTCGCGCTCCTTGAGGCCGGACACCATGGTGTTGAAGTTGGTGCCCAGCACGCCCGTTTCGTCCCGGCCCTTGATGTGCACCTGCTGCTCCAGGTCGCCCGAGGCCACCAGCTGGCAGGCTTTCACCAGCACCAGCACGGGCCGCGTGATGGCGCGCGTCACCCAGCGGCCAATGAACAGCACGGCCACGAAGACGACCGCGAAGAGGATGGTCATCTGCGTTTGGGTTTGGGCACTGGCCTGGGCGATGGCCGGCGTGGGCACTTCGACGCCTAGAGCGCCGGCGATGATGTTGTGCCCCACGAAAAGCTGGCCCAGCAGTTCGCGGTAGTCCTCGCCGTGCAGCGTTAAGGGCCGCAGCACGGATTGCTTGCTCCTGGGGTTCACCGCTTGCTGGAACAGCTCCGGATCGATCGTCAGAGAGGTGCCCTGCGGGAGCGTGGTGCCCATCGGCTGGCCGTTCGGGCCGTAGACCGTGACGCTGGTGCCCACGTCCTTGCCCAGGCGCAGCAGGAAGTCGTTGAAGGGCAGGCCGACGAGGATGGCCCCCACCACCTGGCCGGAGCTGGTGGTTACTGGTCCGCCGGTGTAGAAGACCTTGCCAAACCTGGTTTGCACCAGGTTGGAGTATTTGTTGCCGTAGGCATCGGCGACGCCCGAGACCGCCTCCTTTGTCAGGCCCCAGCTGGCAATGCCAGGGTCGAGGGCGCCGGCCAGCGGCCCGCTGGTGGGGCGCAGCGCCAGCACTTCGTGGCCCTGTTTGTTCACGACATCGATCACGGTGTACTGCGAATTGCTTTCCAGCGGCACGAGCAGCCTCTGCAGGGCCACCGGGTTGTTGGCGACGATCGCTTGGTCCACACCGATCGTGGCGGACATCAGGCGCAGCAGCTCCAACTGCTCCTGCTCCACTTTGATGACGGAGTCGTTGGCGGCCTTGCCGGCATCGAGCAGCTGGCTCTGGAAGCGTTGGGTCAACTGATCGGTTAAGAGGCGAAGGGTGACGAAGCTCGCCAGGCCCAGTAGGAGCAGCATGACGATGACGTAGGGGCCAATGATCTTGACGTCGATGCGCCCGGTGATCAACCCGGCTACGCCGCGCCGCCGCAGCTCCACGGGAATGCCGGGGCCGGCCAGCGGGGACACCTCTGTGCTCGGCGCTGGGGCGAGCGCCATTTCGGGCTGGCTCACGTGGCGGCCAGCTGGGCGTCGATCTCTTCCTGCGACATGGAGCCGCCTTCGGCGATGAGAAGAGGGCCCTGATCCGACAGCACCTCGCGCAGGTCGGCCCGCAGGCCAATGATGCCGTAGATGGGCGCATGTGTTCCGTGGTTCTCCACCAGATGAGGTTCGGTGAACTCGAAGTCCTCCTTCACCAGGTCGTAGGTGGTGTCGCTGACCAGGATGTCGGTCTTGAACTCTTTGGTGAGGAGTTGCGTCACGTCCGCCGCATCCACGGTGTCACCGATGCAGGTGTACTCCATGCGCACTTCAGAGCCGATGTTTCCGGCAACCACGGAGCCGGTGTGCAGTCCAATCCCGATCCGGATGGGGTGGTGGCCGCCCTGCTCCAGGTAGTTGTTGAACTCAACCATTCGGCGGCGCATCTCCAGCGCGGTGAGCATGGCCCGGCGGGCATGATCTTCGTACGGTATGGGAGCGCCGAACACGGCGATCACCGCGTCGCCGATGAACTTGTCCACCACGCCTTCGTAGCGGACCACGCAATCCACCATGGAGTGGAAGTAACTGTTGAGGAAGGCCACCAGATCCTCCGGCTCCATGGTTTCCGACAGCGTGGTGAAGGAGCGGATGTCCGAGTTCAGCAGCGTCACCAGGCGGCGTTCGCCACCCAGCTTCAGCTCGCCGCTCAAGATGCGCTCCGAAACCGCCTTGCTCATGTATTTGCCGAACGTGTCGCGGACGAACTCGCGTTCTCTCAGGCCGGCCACCATGTGGTTGAAGGTGTAGGTCAGCAGGCCGGTCTCATCGCGCGTGCTGACCTTGATCTGCTGGTCGAGGTCGCCCGAGGCCACCATCTGGCAGGCCCGAACCAGGCGGATGATTGGCGCCGTGATGCTGCGGGCGAGGGCAAAGCCCACCACCATCACCAGGGCAACCACCCCGACGAACAGCAGCGTCATCTGCATGCGCGTGCTGGCATTGGCGCGAGCGATGGCCAGTATGGGCACCGCTACACCCAGCGCGGCGGCTACGCGGTCGTGCCCCACATAGAGCTGGCCCAGCAGTTCCAGGTACTGCACGCCGGCGATCGTGAGAGAGCGCTGCACGGACAGCTGGGTGCTGCTGCTTGTGGCGCGCTGGAAGGTCGCGGGATCGACCGTCAGCGCGGGGTCGGTGATTGGGGCACCGAGGGTGGTGGCAATGGCCTTGCCGCTGGGTGCGTAAATGGTGACGTTGGCCAGCACGCCCTTGGTAAGGCGCTGGATGAGATCGCTGAGCGGCATGCCCACAAGCACGGCCCCCACCGCCTTGCCGGCGCTGTCCTTCACCGGACCGGCGGTGTAAAGCACGCGGCCGTAGCTGGTATCCACCAGGTCCGAGTACTTGTCGCCGAAGCGATCGGCGGCGCCGGAGGCTGCCTGCTTGGTGATAGTCCACTGGCCAATGCTGGGATCGAGTGCCCGCGCCAGCGGGCCGCTGGTGGGCCGCAGAGCCAGCACCTCCTGCCCGGCGGCGTTGGTGATGTCGATCATGCTGTACTGCGAGTTCGCCTCAAGCGGAACGAGCAGTCGCTGCAGCGTGATGGGATCGTTCTTGACGATCGCGACGTCCACGCCATTCGTCGCGGCCATGAGGCGCAGCAGTTGCAGCTGCTCCTGCTCCACCTGCAGCACGGTGCTGTTTGCGGCCTTGCCGGCGTCCACGAGCTGGTTCTGGAAGCGCTGCGTGAGCTGGTTGGTCATGAGCCGCAGCGTGACGAACGTGGCCAGCACCGCTAGGACGAGCATCACCAGCATGTAAGGGCCGATGATCTTGACGTCGATTCGCCCGGTGAGGAAGCGGCTCAGGCGGTTGCCGGACTGTGCACGCGGCGCGCCATCACTGGGCACGACCTCGGCTCCGCTGGGGGGCACGCTCACGGCGGTGGTGCCCTCACCTGCTGCCAATGGCTCTACACTCCTCCGCTTCTTGCGCGGGCCGCGGTGACCGCGGCTCCCGCCCCAGCACACTAGAAGTTTGGCCGCAAAACCATAAGCGGCCTCGACCAGCCCCCGCGGCAGCTACCTCAAACTGAACCGACGCTCCTGGCCAACCCCACCCGGCCGCCGCGGCATGTTTCCGGCCAAACTTCTACGCAACAACGGCAGCGTGAGCGCAAGTGTAACCAGCGCCCAGCTTGAGTGTTGGCTGGCCCCTACCCTCCGGCTATGGCGGGGATAATGGACAGCTCGCTGCCAGCCTGGATGGGGTGGTTGAGCGGGTGGGCAGCCACGTCGCCGTCGACGGCCACGGACATGCCGGGTTGCAAGCGGCCGCTGGCCAGGCTGCCATCGCGGAAGATGCGCTCCTCCACTGCCGGGTAAGCGGCGACGAGCGCCCGCAGCACCTCGCCCACCGTGGCACCAGGCAGCTCCACCAGCTGCTGGCCATTGCACAGCGGCCGCAGCAAAGAGGGGATGAACACGCGCGCCAACAGGGCTTATCCTGCCGATCGCGGGCAGCGCAACCGCCTGCCTACATGGGGGCGGAGCCCGATTGCCTCGGGCCCGCCCCACAGTGCGCTGCCACCGTTACCTGCCTGTGCCGGCGACGCGGTGCGCCAGCCGCGATAGGCTCACTTGCCGATGACGCCCGTTTCCTCCAGCAAGCGGCGGGGCGACATGGGCAGCTCCCGCACGCGCACGCCCAGTGCCTGGTGCAGGGCGTTGGAGATAGCGGCCATGGGTGGCACCAGCGGCACCTCACCCACGCCGCGCACGCCGTAGGGGTGGCCCGGGTTGGGGACCTCTACCAGCACAGCGTCGATAAGGGGCAGGTCGAGCGTGGTGGGCATGCGGTAGTCCAGGAAGCTGGAGTTGCGCAGCACGCCCTTGTCGTCGTAGAAGTACTCCTCGTTCAGCGCCCAGCCGATGCCCTGCGCGGCGCCGCCCTGGATTTGACCTTCCACGTACGACGGATGGATGGCAGTGCCCACGTCCTGCACGGCGGTGTAGCGCAGCACGTCCACCTTGCCGGTTTCCGGATCCACTTCTACGTCCACAATGTGTGTGGCAAACGCGGGCCCGGCACCCATGGGGCTCACCGCCGCGCGGCCCACCAGGGGTGCGCCGCGCCCGTTGACCTTGGCGGCCAGCTCGGCGAAGGTCATCTTCGAGTCGCCGGTTTTGGAACGGACCTCGCCGTCGACGTACTCCAGGTCATCTGCCGCGCGCTCCATGTACTCGGCGGCACGGTCCAGTAGTTGGCGGCGGATGTCCATGCCTACTTCGTAGGCGGCCCAGCCGGAGGCAAAGGTCGTTCGGCTGCCACCGGTCATGGCGTTGTAGCCCACGCCGTCCGTATCCGCCACGGTCGGCTTCACCTTGTCGAAGGGGATGCCCAGTGTTTCGGCCAGCTGCATGCCAATGGAGGCGCGCGTGCCGCCGATGTCCACCGAGCCCTCCACCAGGCTGACGCTGCCGTCCACGTTCACCTGGGCGTAGGCAGAAGATTTGAAGCCGCCGTTGAACCAGAAGCCGGAGGCCACGCCGCGGCCGCGCTTCTTGCCGGGCGCCGGCGCGCCAAGTGGGCTCGCGAAGTGGGCGCTGGCCTTGGCTGCTTCCACGGTTTCGATGTAGCCGATGCGGCGGAAGGTCTGCCCGTTCACCTGGCGCGTGCCCTCGTGCGAGGCGTTCTTCATCCGCAGTTCCAGCGGGTCGAGGCCCAGCTTCTCCGCCAGCTCATCCAGCAAGCTCTCGGCAGCGAAGGCCGCCTGCGGCGCCGAGGGTGCTCGGTAGGCCGCGGTTTTCGGCTTGTTCACCACGGTATCGCGCCCATCCAGCAGGATGTTGGGGATGTCGTACGGGGCCAGCATGCACATGCAGCCGGCACCAGCGCCTGCGCCAGGGTAGGCACCGTCCTCATAGGCCAGGTCGGCCTGCGCGGCGGTGATGCGCCCGTCCTTGGTGGCGCCCATCTTGATCGAGATCGAGGTGCCTGGCGCGGGGCCACTGGCCTCGAAGACTTCGGTGCGGCTCATGGACAGCTGCACCGGCCGGCCCGTCTTCTTCGAAAGGAGCGCCGCCAGAGGCTCCAGGTAAATGCCCAGCTTGCCGCCGAACCCGCCGCCGATCTCCAGCGGAACGACCTTGATCTTGCCGGTTGGATGTTTCAGCAGCTCCACCAGGTTGTCCCGCACGGAGAAGGCGCCCTGCGTGCTGCACCACACGGTGAGGTTGTCGTCCGCCCCCCACAGCGCGGTAGCGTTGTGCGGTTCGATGTAGCCCTGGTGCACCATGGTGGTGCGGTACTCGTGTTCGAGCGTTACGTCGGCCTGGGCAAAGCCTTTGGCTACGTCACCCAGCTCGAAGCGGACATGCCGCGCCACGTTGCTGGGCTCGCTGGACTTGGTGCCCAGCGAATCCGTGAAGCGCTTGTCATCCAGCAGGGTTGCGCCCGGTTTCATGGACTCGCGGACGTCCAGCACCACGGGCAGCTGTTCGTACTCCACCTCAATGAGGCCCAGTGCCCTCTGAGCGGTCGCGTCGTCCAAGGCGGCCACGGCGGCCACGGCGTGGCCCTTGTACAGCACCTTGCCCACGGCCAGCAGGTTCTTGGCGAGGTCGCCCAGGTTCACTGTGTCCTCGCCCAGGTCCTCGATCTTGTTGGAGATGCCCGGCCAGTCCGCGCCAGTGACCACGGCCTTCACACCCGGCAGCGCCGCTGCCTTGGAGGTGTCGATGCGCTTGATGTTGGCGTGGGCGTAGGGGCTGCGCAGCACGCGCCCGCGCAGCATGTTGGGCAGGCGGATGTCCGCGCCGTAGACGGCCCGCCCGGTAACCTTGTCGGCGCCGTCCGGGCGCACCGGCCGGGTGCCGATCACCTTGTAACGGCCGGTGGCGGCCGCGGGCTTCTCGGGACTCTGTATGGCCATCTCAAATTCCTCCCATGTGTTCTGAGTGTGGGGACCTGAGGCCTAAGACCTAGGCCTGTTCCGAGGCGCGCTTCACGGCGCGCACAATCTTGTCGTACCCGGTGCAGCGGCAGAGATTGCCCGCCAGCCAATGGCGGATGCGCTCCTCGCTGGGATGTGGCTCGCGGTCCAGCAGCGCCTTGGCGGCGACGATGAAGCCAGGCGTGCACACGCCGCACTGCAGCGCGGCCTCGTCCAAAAAGGCCTGCTGCAGCGGGTGCAGGTTGGGGCCATCCGCCAGGCCCTCTATGGTTGTCACCGAGCGACCGTCGATCTCGACTGCCAGCACCAGGCACGAATCCACGATCTGCCCGTCCAGAATGACGCTGCAAGCGCCACAGTTGCCGTTGTTGCAGCCTTCCTTGGCACCGGTGAGGTTCAGCCGGTAGCGCAGCAGCTCGAGCAGGCTCTCGCCCGCGTCGCACAGCGTATCGACCGTTTCGCCATTAAGGGTGAAGTGAAGAGATTTCAGGGCAACCATCTACGCTGCGCTCCTGGCGCGCGCGAGCGCGCCCTCTAATGCTCGTTTGGCCAGCACTCCGCTGAGGTGCACGCGCTGTTTGGCTGAACCGCGCATGTCGGTGATGGGCTTGGCCGCGGCTCGCGCCAGTGCGACGGCCGGCTCGAGGTCGGGTGCATCCACCGGCTGGCCCACCAGCGCCTCCGCGACCCCGCCAATGAGCAGTGGCGTTGGGGCCACCGCTCCCACGGCCAAGCGCGCGCCGGCGATGTGACGCTTGTCCGCATCGAGTGTGATGGCCGCCGCGGCGTTCACGACGGCGATGTCCATTTCGTTGCGCGGGATGAAGCGCAGGAAGAACGCGCCGCTGTGCGCCGCGGGTGCCGGAAAGTCAAACGACACCAGCAGTTCGCCCGGTTGCAGCGCGTTTTGCCCCGGCCCGGTGCAGAACTGCTCCACCGGCAGGGTGCGGTTGCCGTTAGGCCCGGCGATGTTGCACGTGGTGCCGAGCGCGATCAGTGTGGGGATGGAGTCCGCCGCGGGCGAGGCGTTGCACAGGTTGCCGCCCAAGCCCGCGCGAGACTGAATCTGCGTGCCACCAATGAGCGAGGCGGAGTCGATCAACCCCGGGTAGTGGCTGACTACGGTGCCGTCCTGATAGATGCGATAGCAAGGTACGGCCGCACCCAGGTGCAGGCCAGCACTGCTCCACTGCAAGGCCGTGGCTTCGGGCACGGCTTTGATGTCCACCAGCAGGTCCACCGTGCGGCGGCCCTCGCGGATCTGGACCACCAGATCGGTCCCTCCGCCCATCGCCCGCGCGCCGGCGCCGCCCTGCTTGAGGAGGCTGATGGCACCGGCGAGGGACGTGGGCTTTTCATATTCCAATGAATGCCCTCCCTAAATGTGTGACACGAGTTTGCCCAAGATTTTCCTCGAATTCTACGCCATTCTGCGCCAGCTCTGCTCGCCCGGTACGTGTTCCCCAAAGATCACCCTGCTCAGTCCGTGCTGCGCGACTTACAGGCGTGGCTCCCGGGGCCGATATTGCAGTGCTTCGGCCACGTGGGTGGGTGCAATGCTCCCAGCGGCGGCGAGGTCCGCGATGGTGCGGGCCAGCTTCAGGCAGCGGTGGAAGGCGCGCGCGGAGAGGCGCAGCTTGGCCATGGCGTTGCGCATGAGGCTTTGCCCGGCCGAATCCAACGGGCACAGCTCACGCAGCTCGGCTGGCCCCATGTCCGCGTTGCAGCGCAGCTTGGTGCCGGCGAAGCGCTGGTGCTGGATGTACCGGGCGGCCTCCACCCGAGCGCGCACCGTGGCCGAGGTTTCCGAAGGATCTACGGCGGCCAGCTTCTCGTATTCCACGCGTGGAACGTGGGTGTGGATGTCGAAGCGGTCCAGTAACGGCCCACTGATGCGCTTGCGGTAGCGGATCACCTGGATGGGGGTGCAGGTGCAATCGTGTTCGGAATCGTCCGAGAAGCCGCAGGGGCAGGGGTTCATGGCCGCGATGAGCATGAAGTTGGCCGGCAGCGTGACGGTGCCGGCCGCGCGTGAAATGGTGACTTGGCCATCCTCCAGCGGCTGGCGCAGCACTTCCAGCGCGCTGGACTGGAACTCCGGCAGCTCGTCCAGAAAGAGCACCCCCCGATGCGCCAGGCTGATCTCGCCGGGGCGTGGCCAGCGCCCACCACCAACCAGGCCGCTGGTGCTCACGGTGTGGTGCGGCGCCCGAAAGGGCCGCTGGCGCACCAGCGGCGTGTCCTCCGGCAGCATGCCGGCCACGCTGTAGATCTTGGTGACCTCGAGCGCCTCGTCCAGCGTCATGGCCGGCATGATCGACGGCCCGGCGCGGGCAATGAGCGTTTTGCCCGCGCCGGGTGGGCCGGACATGATCATGTTGTGCCCGCCCGCGACCGCCACCTCCAGGCCGCGCCGCACATGCTCCTGGCCGCGAATCTCACTGAAGTCCAGGCTGATGGACGGCTCGGCCCATTCCAGTGCCGAGTTGAAGGGCACGGGGTCGATGTGCAACGCGCCCCGGAGGTACAGCACCAGGTCCGCCAGGTGGCGAACGGGGATGACGGTCACACCATCAACCAGCGCAGCCTCGGCAGCATCGGCCTCGGGGACGAAGATAGTACCCAGGCGTTTCTCTTTGGCCAGCGCCACCATGGACAGGATGCCGGAGGTGTGGCGCAGCGTGCCGTCCAGCGACAGTTCCCCCAGAAAGAGCATGTTATCCGCCGCGATGCTCACCTGCTCCGACGCCGCGAGAATGCCGATGGCGATGGGCAAGTCGTAGGCCGGCCCTTCCTTCTTCAAGTCCGCCGGGGCCAGGTTGGCGGTGATGCGCCGCTCCGGGAAAGCCAGCCCGGAGTTGCGGATGGCCGAGCGCACTCGCTGGCGCGACTCGTTGACCGCGGCGTCCGGCAGGCCCACGATGGTGAAGGAGTGCAGACCCGCGGAGATGTCGAGCTCCACCTGCACCAGCGCGCCATCGAGCCCCACCACCGCGCCACTCAAGCACTTCGCGAGCATTGGCGGTTATTCTGCCACCAAGCAGCGGGTTTGCAAGCCCAATTGAAGGCAGCGATGAGTTGCCTGCTGCCTCGCACGGCGGATGGGCAGTTGATATGCTTCCGCCATTACCCCAGTTGGCGCGAAGGGGGAGTTCCAGGAGATCTCATGAGCCTAGCCAAAACCCTCGGCGAGCTGCGCGAGTCGGGCTATCAACCGCGGTCCGTGAAAGCCGAGATGCGGGCCAACCTGGTGCAGAAAATTCGGGATGGGGTAGACCTCTTCCCGGGCATTATCGGCTACGGCGACACTGTGATTCCGCAGGTCGAGAACGCCATCCTCTCCGGCCAGGACATCATCTTCCTGGGCGAGCGAGGGCAGGCCAAAAGCCGCGTCGCGCGCGCCATGGTGAACCTGCTCGACGAGTGGACGCCCGTGGTCGCCAGCTCCGAGATCAACGATGATCCTTTTGCGCCGATCTCCGTGCACGCCCGCAAGCTGGTGGAAGAGGACGGCGACCGTACCGCCATCGACTGGATCCATCGCGGCCAGCGCTACGGCGAGAAGCTGGCCACGCCAGACATCACCATCGCTGACCTCATCGGCGAGATCGATCCGATCAAGGTCGCCGAGGGGCGCTACCTGTCCGACGAGCTCACCATCCATTACGGTCTGGTGCCCCGCACCAACCGCGGCATCTTCTGCATCAATGAGCTGCCGGACCTGGCAGAGCGCATCCAGGTGGGTTTGCTGAACATCCTGGAGGAGCGCGACGTCCAGATCCGAGGCTATCGGGTGCGCCTCCCGTTGGACATCTACATCGTGGCCAGCGCCAACCCCGAGGATTACACGAATCGCGGCCGCATCATCACACCCCTGAAGGACCGCTGCGGCTCCGAGATTCGCACGCATTACCCAACCACGGCTGAGGACGAGATCGTCATCATGGAGCAGGAGTCGGTGCTGTTCGAGGACCCGGACCTGCGCGTGGAAGTGCCCCAGCTCATGAAGGAGATCCTCGCGGAGCTCACTCACTTGGCCCGCAAACACCCGGACATCAGCCAGCGATCCGGCGTGAGCGTGCGCGTTTCCATATGCAATTACGAGAACGTCATCTCCAACTCGGTGCGCCGCGCCATCCGCCTGCGAGAGAAGGAAGCGGTGCCTCGGGTGAGCGATCTGCCGGCCGTCATCGCCTCTACCGCCGGCAAGATCGAACTGGAAACAGTGGGCGATACCAAGGAAGACCGGGTCATTGAGAAGCTCATCCAGGGCGCAGTGCTCAACACCTTCAACCGGCACTTTGACGTCACCGACTTCGACGACCTCTTCGAGGGCTTCGAGTCCGGCCTGCACGTGGATGCCGGCGATCGGCTGCCCAGTATGCGCTACGTGGAGCAGGTGTCAAATTTCGACGGTGTCAAGGCCGCCGTGGCCAAGCTGAACGCCACTGGCAGCGCTGCCACGGTGGCATCGGCCGTGGAGTTTGTGCTGGAAGGCCTGCACTTGAATCGCAAGCTCAATAAGGATCACGCGCACGGAGCCGCCCGCTATCAGCGCTAGCTGACCGGCGACCGGGAAGCGAGAAGACCATTGCCCTTCGTTCGATATTCACGCTGGGACGGTACCCAGCAAGTGTTCCCATTCGATGCGGACGACTTGATGGCTGCCCTGTCCGACGATTTCCTGGCCGAGGGTGACCTGTGGAGCGCGCTCGAGCGGATGATGCAGTGGGGCATGGACCAGCCCAACGGCGAGCGTATGGAAGGCCTGCAGCAGATGCTGGAGCGCCTGCGGGAGATGAAGCAGCAGGAGCTCAGCCGCTACGACATGGGCTCTGTGTTCGACCAGCTCAAAGAGAAGTTGGAAGAAGTGAAACGCCTGGAGCGCCAGGGCATTCAGCGCCGGCTGGACGCTGCGCATGGTCAGCAGTCGCCGGAGGAGCCGGGCGCCGAAAGCCCCAACGCCTCCAGTCCGGAGGAGGCGAGCGACCAGGGCGACCAGCCTGGCGACGCGCAGGGCAGCCAGACCCAGGGGGGCACGGCGTCGCCTTCCTCACGCAGCTCTGGGACCCAGCAGGGCGCCGCTGTCTCACCCCGTTCCTCGGGCCAGCAAGGGCCCCAGGCCCAGCCGGGCGAACCTGCTGACGGCGCGCCGACGGGCGAGGCTGGCGCTGAGGCGCCCGATCAGGCGATGCTGGACCTGCTGGAGAAGATGGCAGCCCGCAAGCAGCACCAGTTGGACATGCTGCCGGAGGATCCCGCGGGGCAGATCAAGCAGCTCACGGACTATGAGTTCATGGACCAGGAAGCCCGCGAGAAGTTCCAGGAGCTGCTGGAGATGCTCAAGGGCCAGGTCATGCAGAACTACTTCGACGGGATGAAGAACGCCCTCCAGGGCATGACCGCGGAGGATATGCAGCGCATGCAGGACATGATGCAGGCGCTCAACCAGATGCTGCAGGACCGCATGCAGGGCCGCGAGCCCAACTTCGCCGACTTCAAGGAAAAATACGGCGACTACTTTGATCCGGACATCCAGAACCTGGATCAGCTCATCGAAAGCCTGCAGCGGCGCATGGCGCAAATGCAGTCGCTCATGGACAGCATGCCGTCGAACATGCGGCAGTCGCTGGAGGACATGATCCAGCAGATGCTGGGCAGCGACAGTATGCGCGATGCCATGGCCCAGCTGGCCGCGGGGCTGGAAGCACTCATGCCCATGCGCCAGTTCCGCAATCGGTATCCGTTCCGAGGCGACGAGCCTCTGAGCATGCAGCAGGCCATGCAGATGATGGAGCGGCTGCAGCAGATGGACGAGCTGGAGCGGGCGCTGAAGCGCGCCCACGACGGCGATTCGCTGGACCAGATCGATCCAGACAAGGTGGGCGACCTCATGGGCCCGGATGCGCGCGCGCAGTTGGAGCACCTGCGGCAGATCACCAAGGTCTTGGAGGATGCCGGCTACATCCAGAAGACGGGCAACAGCTACGAGCTCACGCCACGAGGCAGCCGCAAGATCGGCCAAAAGGCGCTGCAGGACATCTTCACACACCTCAAGAAGGACGGCTTCGGCCGGCACGCCGTGACCAGCACTGGCCGCGGCGGCGACCGGATAGACGACGGCAAGCCCTACGAGTTTGGTGACCCCTTCCTGCTCGACATACAGCGCACGCTCATGAACTCCCTCCAGCGCGAGGGCGCCGGCAAGCCGGTGCACATCGTCCCGTCGGATTTCGACGTCTATCGCACTGAGCTGATCACCTCTTCCTCAACGGTGCTCATGCTGGACATGAGCCGTTCCATGCTGCTGCGTGGCTGCTTCCTGGCCGCCAAGAAGGTGGCCATCGCCCTGAACAGCCTCATCCGGTCGCAGTACCCGCGGGATGACCTGCACATCATTGGCTTCTCGGATGCGGCACGCGAACTCAAGGCAGAGAAGCTGCCGCAGATCAACTGGAACGAGTACGTGTACGGTACCAACATGCAGCATGGCTTCATGCTCGCCCGCCAGATGCTGAGCCGGCACAAGAGCGCCAACAAGCAGATCATCATGATCACCGATGGCGAGCCAACGGCCTACTTCGACCATGGCCGCGTGCAGTTCTCCTACCCGCCCACCTACCGCACCTTCCAGGAAACGCTGCGCGAGGTGAATCGCTGCACCAAGGACCAGATCGTGATCAACACCTTCATGCTGGAGCGCAGCCACTACCTCACGGCCTTCGTGAACCAGATGACCAAGATCAACAAAGGCCGCGCCTTCTTTGCCACACCGGACCGCCTGGGCGAGTACATCCTGGTGGACTACGTGGCCAGCAAACGCAAAATGCTCAACGCCTAGCGGCGCCTATCCATTCGGGCCATAGCCCTCCAGCAGGCCAGGGCCATGCAGTATGCTGGGAGGCGATGAGTCGCGCGCAGGGTGGGGTTGGCGTGTCGCCGGAGTTGCGCCAACTGCTGGGGCACATGGGCATCAGCAGTGGGTTGCCGCGCGCGGGGCAACCGCCGGCCAGCCTGCTGGCTCCGGTGCCCCTGGGTGCGCCGTTGCGGGCGCAGGTCACCTGGCAGCCGGATCCCAGCCTGTTTGCGCTCTGGAAGCTCGACCAGGCGCCAGCGTCGTTGGCCGCGATGCTGGAGGCTGCGCCGCTTCTTCGGCACGACGATCCCATCGCAGAGGACGTGTTCAGCCTGCTTCAGCGCGTTGAGGAGGCCATCGTGCCGCCCGAGTGGGACGAGCCGCGCGTGGTGGACATGCGGGCTTTCGGTGGCGAACGCCGCCTCATTGAGGACGTGATCTCGCCCTTCTTCGATACCCAGGTGCTCGTCGCGGTGGCGCAGAGCCTGCCCTCCGAGCCGCGTCACGACGAGAGTGCCGGGGCAGCCCGGCCGCGCGTGGCACACATTGGCTCCATTGAGCCACAGCCGCTGCCGCGCGCCACCGCCGGGTTTGGTGGCGCCCGCTCGAGCCCGGCTTCGGGCAGCGGCGCATCCGGCAGTCGCTCAACGCTTACACCGCGCTACCTGCCCATGCTTCCCCCGCCGGAGGCGGGCCGCGGCTGGGGTAAGACCATCCTGCTGGGCACGGTAGTTACCGCCGCGGGCGTGGCTCTGCTGTGGGCACTGCTGGGCCTGCCGGTGCCTGGCGCCGCCCCTCAGGCGCACCCGGCAACCGCCAGCCGGCCAGCTTCCGCCATGGCTATTTCAGGCCCCGCCACAAGCGCGGCGCCCGGCGGCAGCCACGTGGCCGCGGCTGCCGCGCCAGCCGCCGCCGCGCCGGCCTCGGGCCACCCGGCCACCAGCACGGCATCCAGCCCGGCGTCGCCCACTTACACCACCAGGAATGGCCCCAAAACGCTGGACCAGATCCGTGCTGAGCTGCGCGCGAGCGGTTACCCCTTTGGCAGCAGCACCAACTCCAGCGATCTGCTGGCTGCCTACCAGGCTACGGCGAGTGGCCAGCCCGCGCCGTTGCCGACCGCGTTCGTCGCCAATGCGCCCAAAGGCGGCCAGCCCGGAGCGGCCCCCGCGAACTGGCAAGACCCCGCGCCCAGCGGTGCGTGGGCCGGCCGCTCGGCAGACCAGATCGCCGCGGACTTCCTGGCCGCCGCCGGCGGCCCTGGGCACCAGCCGCAAGCCCTGGTCGATTGGAGCCGGCAGCACACCATCGAGGTTCAGGCGCACGGCTTTTAGCCTCAGCCTGCCATTCTCCGCAACCATCACCTTTACTTCTACCTGACTTGAGCGCCGGGCAGTCGACCAGCGCGCCCGCCGTTGGGTGAATGACCAGGGGCAAGGCCCAATCGTTGGGCAAGAACTGGCTGATAGTCGCCAGTTGCGAGTAGCGCGTACCGTTCCTTGCCGCGCGCTTCTGGTTGTAGACGGACGCCTGCAGGCCCGGTTGGAGCGCTCCATCCGGCTCGTACGAGCGTGTTGGCCAAAGCACATGAGCTGGTGCACTACCTGATCTACTCCAGTAGTACCATCAGTGCCATGGAGGACATCGCCACGAAAGAGCTTTTGACTGTGGTGACCCGCAAGGGCCAAGTCACCGTTCCATCGGCAATTCGGCACGCCCTGGGGCTGAAGCAGGGCGATAAGGTGGCGTTCACCCTAGAAGAGCATGTCGTGGTGTTTCGACCGGTCGGCAGCGTGGTTGGCCGTACCGCTGGCGTGTTCAAGGCCCGCGGCCCTGTGCTCTCGGCCGAGCAGCTGCGAGAGCGGGCCGAACAGGCGCTTGCCGCGGAGGCCACGCCAGCCAACCCCCGTGCCTGAGCCGTTCCTCGACACCAACATCGTCCTGCGCCACGTTCTGGGCGACCATCCGGACCAGTCGCCGCGGGCCACGGCATTCCTGCAACAGGTCGAGAACGGCCTCCTCCGCGTGCACACCTCAGACGTCGTCGTTTTCGAGGTCGTGTTCACCCTGCAGCGAACCTACCGGATCCCCAAAGCGGACATCCGCGATGTCGTCCTTCCCCTTCTGGCGCTCTCCGGGATTGTTCTCCCAGGCAAGCGCCGGTTCATCCGGGTGTTCGAGCTGTACGTCGAGCACAACATCGCCTTCGCTGACGCTTACCACGCGGTGCTCATGCAGCAGCGGGGACTAACACAGATCGTCAGCTTCGATCTCGAATTCGACCGCATTTCGGCCATCACGCGAATCGGGCCTTGACGCCCAGGTCCTCCAGCGGGCGTGCACACGGCAGGTGTGTGAGGCACGTTCAGGTGGTGAAAGCCTCCCCTGGCCGCGGAGTGAGGCCTTCCAGCAGGTCGTGCTGCTGAGGCTCGTGTGCGCTGGGCAGCAGGCGATGGAAATAGGCGGTGCGAAACATCTCGGTGAAGATGCGCAGCGGCCAGGTGAGCAGAAAGCTGTCCGGCGCTATCTGCGTGCGGTGCGCCGCAAGGGCCCGGCGCATGGTGCCCGCGTAGGCCGCTACGTCGACTGCCGCGTCCGCGTCCGCGCTGTTGATGCCGCGGGGCATGGCCTCGCCGCTCGGTTCCCGTTCCGCGAACCAGCCCAGGTCCAGATGCTCGTCGATCAGCATCTGGCGCACGCGGGCCGCGCCCTCGGTCACCATCTCCAGCGCGTACAGGCGGTCCACCTGCCAGGGGGCTGACCCGTCGGTGTACGCGGCGCTCGCGGCCAGCTCGGCGCCCCGTACGGCCGCGTAATGGCAGCGCACGTGGTCTGGATGGCCGTATGTGCCACGCTCGTTCTCGGTGATGATGACGCGCGGGCGCAGTTCGCGGATGACGCTGGCAACGCGGCCGCCCGCTTCGTCCAACGGCGCATTGCACAAGGCGGCGGGGTGGTTGTTGGCCGGCGTGCCGGCCATGCCGGAATCGCGATAGCCGAGCAAGCGCAGCTCGCTCACCCCGAGAATGCCGCAGGCGGCCCGCAACTCCTGTTCGCGAATCTGCCCCAGGCGGGGCTGCGCTTCCAGCGGATCGAGGGCTGGATCGTTGATCTCACCCTCTTCGCCCAGCGTGCAGGTGAGCACGCCAACGCGCACCCCCCGCTGCGCGTAGCGGGCCAGTATGCCGCCCGTTCCGCTGGATTCGTCGTCAGGATGCGGCCGTATGGCGAGGAGGGACAGCTCAGACATAACCCCTCAATCCTAACGGTAAAGGGCAGCTTCGCCGAAGGCGATGTCCGCGCGGCCTGGAGTTAGCTCTGCTTGCGGAAACCAAACCTGTGCACTTTTGCGTCAACTTTTGGGGAGCGTAGTGGCTTCCCGTTCCGCGCTTCCGAACGGCCTGGCCCGGCTGTCGAACGGCACCTCGCGGGCGCGCGTTTCGAGGGGACAATGACGCGATGCTGAAGTCCTTCCCAGGCATCTCTAATCTCGTCGGTCTGAGGCGCGCCCGCGAAGCCTGGCACACCAGTAGGTTAGAAGCTTGGCCGGAAACATGCCGTGGCGGCGGAGCAGGTTGCCCGGGAACGTTCGTTCAAGTCGAAGTGGCTGCCGCGGGGGGCCGGGCAGGGGCCGCTTATGGCTTGTGGCCAAACTTACGCGCGGCGGCGCTTACGGCTGCTGTACAGCACGCGCACAAGCAGCAGCGCGCCCAGGATGATGCCGTAGACGACCGGCTGCAGCACCACCAGTTTGGCCCGCCAGATGAAGTGGACAATGGCCAGCACGCCGGCAACGTAGGTGAGCCGGTGAATCATCTGCCAGCGGTCATACCCCAGCCGGCGGATCCAGTAGCTGCTGGAGGTGTAAGCCACGGGGATGAGCAGCACAAAGGCGGCGAAGCCCACGGTGATGAAAGGCCGCTGAAGGATGTCCGACACAACGGCGCTCAGGTCGAGGAATTTGTCCAGCAGCAGGTACGTGGTTACGTGCAGGCTCACGTAGAAGAAGGCAAACAGCCCCAGCTCGCGGCGGATGCGCATGGGCCAGGCCCAGCCAAAGAGCCGGCGGGCAGGGGTGCAGGCCATCGCCGCCAGCAGAAACACGAGTGCACCCAGGCCCAGTTCGTTCTCCACCTCGGCGATGGGGTTGGCGCCCAGCAGATTCGCCCCGCCGCGCACGAAAATCCAGAGGACGGGGAACAGGCCGCCAGCCAGGATGCCGTTCTTCAGCCATTGGTAGGGCGGCCGGCGTGGTTGGCGGGGCAGCGGTGCCAGGCTGCGCCGCCGATCGGCCGGCGTATCGGACCAGGTGGCCAGCTTAGAAGTACTTTCGCAGGTCCATGCCGGTGTACAGGCTCGCTACCTGGTCGCTGTAGCCGTTGAACATCAGCGTTGGCCGCGGCTTCAGTTCCCCAATCCGCCGCTCGGTGGCCTGGCTCCAGCGAGGGTGGTTCACGTGAGGGTTCACGTTGGCATAAAAGCCGTACTCGTCGGGGGCGGCCACCGCCCAGGTATTGGCCGGCTGCTGCCGCTCGAAGCTGATGTTCACGATGGATTTGATGCCTTTGAAGCCGTATTTCCAGGGCACTACCAGCCGAATGGGCGCGCCATCCTGATTGGGCAGCGGCCGGCCATACAGGCCCACCGCCAGGAAGGTGAGCGGGTTCATCGCTTCGTCCATCCGCAGGCCCTCGATGTAGGGCCACTGCAGGATGGGATCGTTCTCGCCAGGCATCTGCTTGGGATCCATCAGCGTCAGGAACTTGACATAGGTGGCGCTGCCCAGCGGCTCCAGCTTCTTGATGAGCGGGGCCAGCGGGAAGCCGAGCCAGGGGATGACCATGGACCACGCTTCCACGCAGCGCATGCGGTAGATGCGCTGCTCCAGCGGAAACCAGTGCAGCAGGGTGTCGATGTCGATGGCCTGTGGCTGGCCGATTTCGCCGCCCACCGTGACGCTCCAGGGCCGCGGCCGCAGCGTGCCGGCATTGCGCGCCGGGTCGCCTTTGTTGATGCCGAATTCGTAGAAGTTGTTGTACGTGGTGACGTCCTGGAATGACGTCATCGTTTCGGTGGTGTCGTACGGCCCTCGGGAGGTAAGCGGGGGCACGGGCACGCCCAGGCTCACCGGCGCGCTGCCGGGTGGTGGGGCGGCTGGTGGGTCGGGAGGTGGGCTCTGGTGCATCAGCTCGGCGAGGCCACCGGCCACTACCACGGCGGTTGCCGTGGCCAGTACTCCACCTTTGAGGAACTCGCGCCGGCGCAGGTACAACGGCTCCGGCGTGATCTCACTGCTGGCCGGCTCCGGCGGCAGACCATCCAAAACACGGCTCATCGTTGTGAGTGTCTCTCCCTGGCTGGCAACAGTGCAAGTGTCCTCGTTCGCGATCATTGTCCAATGAGAGTTACGTCTGCCGCTGCCTGCCAGATGCGCGGGTTCACTTCAGCACACGGTCGAACCACCAGGCGCCGGTGGCCAGGCTGTCCAATCCCGTGATTCCAGGCGCGGTGGCAGCCTGGATGCGCGGCCGCAGCAGTGGCAGGCCCAGGCTCTGCGC